>JACESY010000027.1 GCA_013911595.1 Azoarcus sp. | reverse complement strand
ACTCAAGACCTTTCGCGGCCTGCCGCATCGCGTCGAGCCGATTGCCTGCCGCGCCGACGGCGTGGTGTTCTATGACGATTCCAAGGGCACCAACGTCGGCTCGACGATCGCCGCCCTGGCGGGTCTGGGTCGGCCGGTGGTGCTGATCGCAGGTGGTGACGGAAAGGGGCAGGATTTCGCACCGTTGGCCGAGGCCGTCAGCGCGCACGCGCGCGCAGCGGTGCTCATCGGGCGTGACGCGCCGGCGATCGCTTCCGCGCTGTTGCAGCTTCGCTATGAGAGCGTGCACGCGCCCGACCTGGCGGTCGCCGTCGAACGCGCAAACGCGCTGGCAAAGCGCGGCGACGCGGTCCTGCTCTCGCCGGCCTGCGCAAGCTTCGACATGTTCCGCAACTATGTGCATCGCGCCGAAGTCTTTGCAGCGGCGGTGCGCGGGCTGCCCGGCGTGGAGGCACTGCGATGAATGCGCTGGCCGAGATGCTGGGTCTCGCCCGCGATGATGGCAGCGTTGCCGCCGCGCGTGCTGCACGTCGGCTATCGCGCCCGCAGGCCGCGCCGCGTGAACTCGACCCGCTGCTCGTCGGCCCCGCGCTGGTCCTGATCCTGATCGGGCTGGTGATGGTGTACTCGGCCTCGATCGCGGTGGCCGAGGGGAGCCGGTTCACGGGAAATCAGTCCACCTATTTCCTGTTGCGCCACGCTGTATTCCTGACCATCGGCCTGGGTGCGGGCTACCTCGCCTTCCGCCTGCCCATGCGGGTGTGGCAGCGCCTCGCGCCCTGGCTGTTCCTGTTTGGCGTGGTGTTGCTGATACTGGTGCTGGTGCCGGGAATCGGCCGGTCGGTCAACGGCGCGCAGCGCTGGATCGCGCTCGGTCCGGTCAACCTGCAGCCGTCCGAGTTGATGAAGGTGTTCGTCGCACTGTATGCGGCCGACTACACCGTGCGCAAACTGCCGGACATGGGTAGTTTCCGGCGCGGATTTCTGCCGATGGCCGGCATCATCTTGCTGGTCGGAACCTTGTTGCTGCAGCAGCCGGACTTCGGCGCCATGGTCGTGATCTGCGCGATCGCCTTTGGTGTCCTGTTCCTGGGTGGCATGAACGTGAAGGTCTTCGGCCTGTTGATCGGCGTCGCGACCGTCGGCCTGAGTCTGCTGATGTGGTTATCGCCCTACCGGCGCGACCGCCTGCTCAATTTCATGGACCCCTGGCAGGACCCGTTCGACAAGGGCTACCAGTTGTCGCACGCGCTGATCGCGTTCGGTCGCGGCGAGTGGTTCGGTGTCGGCCTGGGTGGCAGTGTCGAAAAGCTCTTCTATCTGCCCGAGGCGCACACCGATTTCCTGCTCGCCGTCATCGCCGAGGAACTCGGCTTCATCGGCGTCGCCGTCGTTGTCGTGCTGTTCGCGATCCTCGTGCAGCGCGCATTCGCGATCGGTCGCGAGGCGATCAATCTGGAACGCTTTTTCTCGGGCCTCGTCGCGATGGGCGTTGGTCTGTGGCTGGGCGTACAGTCGTTCATCAACATGGGGGTCAACATGGGGCTGCTGCCCACCAAGGGCCTGACCCTGCCGCTGATGAGTTTCGGTGGTTCGGCCCTTGTTGCCGGATGCCTGGCACTGGGTGTGCTGCTGCGCGTGGACTGGGAGAACAGACAGATGAAGCGTGGGGTGGGGCAATGAGCGCGCGCACCCTGATGATCATGGCCGGTGGCACCGGCGGACACATTTATCCCGGCATCGCGGTCGCCGAAGAAATGCGAACGCGCGGCTGGAACATCGTCTGGCTGGGCAACCCCGAGGGTATGGAGGCGCGAATCGTGCCGCCGCGCGGTTATCGCTGCGAATGGATCCGTTTTGGTGCCCTGCGCGGCAAGGGTCTGCTGCGCAAGCTGCTGTTGCCGGTGAGCCTGCTGTCCGGATTCTGGCAGGCGCTAGGCGTGCTGCGCCGGGTCAAACCCGACGTGGTCCTGGGCATGGGCGGCTACATCAGTTTCCCCGGCGGCATGATGGCCGCACTGACGGGGTGCCCGCTGGTGCTGCACGAGCAGAACTCGGTAGCCGGCCTGGCCAACCGCGTGCTGGCCGGCGTGGCCGACCGCGTTCTATCCGGCTTCCCCGACACCTTGCGCAAGGCCGATTGGGTGGGCAATCCGGTGCGCCGCGAGATCGCGGCTCTGGCCGGCCCGGGCGAACGCTTCGCCGGCCGCGAAGGGCTGCTGCGCATTCTCGTCGTCGGCGGAAGTCTCGGGGCCGCGGCGCTCAACGAAGTCGTACCGCAGGCGCTCGCACGCATTCCGTTGGGCGAGCGTCCGCAGGTCACACACCAGGCGGGCCGCCGCCAGTATGCCGCCTTGCAGGCCGCCTACGCGCAGGCCGGCGTCGACGGCGAGCTGGTCGATTTCATCGAGGACATGGACGCGCGCTACGCTGAAGCCGATCTGGTGATCTGCCGCGCCGGTGCAATCACCGTGGCCGAATTGGCGGCGGTCGGTGCGGCCAGCCTGCTGGTGCCGTTCCCGCACGCGGTCGACGACCATCAGAGCCGCAACGCCCAGTTTCTTGCGGAGCGCGGCGCGGCGATGCTGATCGCGCAGACCGACCTCGACGCCGGGCAACTGGCGGGCATTCTCAAGGGGCTGGATCGGGGCCGACTCGCAGGCATGGCGGCGCGCGCACGGGAACTCGCGCGCCCGGACGCGGCCGCCGCGGTGGCCGACGCCTGTGAGGCGCTCGTCGAAGGAAAAAGGGAATGAAGCACAAGGTCAAACGTATTCATTTCGTCGGTATTGGCGGCGCCGGTATGAGCGGCATCGCCGAGGTCCTGGCGAACCTCGGATTCACGGTCAGCGGCTCCGATCTGGCCGAATCGGTGGCAACACGCCGCCTGCAGGGGTTGGGCGTGCGCGTTGTCGCGGGCCACGACGCGGCGCATGTGGATGGGGCCGACGCGGTGGTGATCTCTACCGCCGTGTCTGACGACAACCCGGAGGTCGTGACCGCGCGTGAGCGCAACATTCCGGTGGTGCCACGTGCGCAGATGCTGGCCGAACTGATGCGTCTGAAGCAGGGCATCGCAATCGCCGGTACGCACGGCAAGACGACGACGACCTCGCTGGTCGCGAGCATCCTCGCCGAAGGTGCGATGGATCCGACCTTCGTGATTGGCGGCCGCCTCACAGCCGCTGGCGCGAACGCCCGTCTGGGCAAGGGCGATTTCCTGGTGGCCGAAGCTGACGAGTCGGACGCGTCCTTCCTGTTGCTCAATCCGGTGATCTCGGTGGTCACGAACATCGACGCCGATCACATGGAAACCTATGGACACGACTTCGGCCGGCTCAAGCAGGCCTTCGTCGACTTCCTCCAGCGCCTGCCGTTCTATGGCGTCGCCGTGCTGTGCGAGGACGACCCGAACGTGCGTGAGATCGCGCCGCAGGTGTCCAAACAGATCGTACGCTTTGGCCTGTCAGATGGCGCGAATGTGCGCGCCGAAAACCTGCGCGCGGTGGGGCGGCGCATGTGCTTCGACGTGGTGCGCGTCAACGGCACGACCAGCCGGATGGCAGTCGAGCTGAACCTGCCAGGCGTGCACAACGTGCTCAACGCGCTGGCCGCGATCGCGGTGGCAACCGAGCTTCAAGTCAGCGACGCAGCCATCGTCAAGGCACTCTCCGAGTTCCGCGGTGTGGGGCGGCGCTTCCAGGACTACGGCGAGATTCCGGTCACGGGTGGAGCAGGCAGCTTCACGCTGATCGACGACTATGGTCACCATCCGATCGAGATGGCGGCAACCATCGCCGCCGCGCGCGGCGCCTACCCGGGCCGTCGCCTGGTGCTGGCCTTCCAGCCGCACCGCTATACGCGCACCCGCGACTGTTTCGAGGATTTCGTCAAGGTTCTCTCAAAGGTCGACGGCCTGCTCATGGGCGAGGTCTACGCCGCAGGCGAACCGCCCATTGTCGCGGCCGACGCGCGCAGTCTGGCACGCGCGCTGCGCGTGGCCGGCAAGGTCGAGCCGGTATTCGTCGAGCACATCGCCGACATGCCGGAGGCGATCGTCGACGCGGCCCGTGACGGCGACGTGGTGATCACGATGGGCGCGGGCTCGATCGGACAGGTGGCCGCACGTGTGGCTCAGGAATACGGGGAGGACGTGTGACGGACAGGTTCGGAAAGGTCGCGGTCTTGTTCGGTGGCGACTCGGCCGAGCGAGAGGTCTCGCTGATGTCGGGCCGCGCGGTGCTCGATGCCCTGCAGCGACGCGGTGTGGACGCACATGCTTTCGATCCGGCTGAGCGCAGCGTTTGTGCCCTGCGCGAAGAAGGCTTCGAGCGCGCCTTCGTCGCGCTGCACGGCCGCGGTGGCGAAGACGGCACGGTGCAGGGCATGCTCGAAACCCTGCGCATTCCCTATACCGGCAGCGGCGTGATGGCCTCGGCCGTGGCCATGGACAAGTGGCGGACGAAGATGGTGTGGGCCGCCTGCGGCCTGCCCACCCCGCGCTACGCGATTCTCGACGAGCACACGGATTTCGACGCCGTCGCCGCCGATCTGGGCATGCCTGTGTTCGTCAAGCCGGCGCACGAGGGCTCGAGCATGGGCGCGACCAAGGTCGTCGAGCCCTCGCGTTTGCGCGCAGCCTGGGAGCAGGCCGCACGCTTCGACCGGCTGGTGCTGGCTGAAGCCTTCATCGATGGTGCCGAACTGACCGTACCGTTCCTGAACGATCGTGCGCTTCCGGTGATTCGCATCGAGGCGCCTGGTGGCAACTACGACTACGAGCACAAGTACTTCAGCGACGAAACCCGCTATTTGTGCCCGTCGGGGCTGGAGGCCTCACTGGAGGCCGAGCTCAAGCGCCTGGTGATGCAAAGCGCGGCGGTGCTCGGCTGCCGTGGCTGGGGCCGTGTGGACATCATGCTCGACCGCGACGCACGCCCCTGGCTGCTGGAGATGAATACCGTGCCCGGCATGACCGGCCACTCGCTGGTGCCGATGTCGGCACAGGCCGCAGGCATGGATTTCGACGACCTGTGCATGGCGATCCTGGAGGGGGCGAGACTTGGCTGAGCGTCGCAGCGGCCGCGCGCCGCGTCCGAACGGCCGTCAGGGGCTGTGGGATCGTCCGGGGACACTGGACGTGATCTCGGACGCGCTGATGTTCTTCGCGGCGCTGGCCTTCGCTTGGGCCTTTGTCGCGTGGCTGACCAGTCGCCCGTTCTTCCCGCTGCGCGAGGTGGTCGTGGTGACGCCGCCGGGGCAGGTCACGCCCGCCCAGATCGAGTACGCCGCGCGCTCCTCGGTGACCGGCAACTTCTTCACGGTGCAACTGGCCGAGGTGCGCGAGGCACTCGAGAAACTGCCCTGGGTGCGCCGTGCCGAAGTGCGTCGGCGCTGGCCGGACGCACTGGAGCTGCGCCTTGAGGAACAGCAGGCGGTCGCCTACTGGACGCCGGCCGGCAGCGACGAGGTGCATCTGGTCAATCGCCAGGGCGAAGTCTTCGTGGCCGCGAGCAACGCCGAGCTGCCGTTGTTCTCCGGCCCGCAGGGGTCGGCCGGCCACTTGTTCGCGCGGCACCGCGAGTTCTCGGCGCTGGTCGAGCCGTTGGGAATGCGCATGAAGCGCCTGTGGCTGTCACCGCGTGAGGCGTGGGAGCTGGAAATGGACGACGGCCTGGTGATTCTGCTCGGCCGTGATCGCGAGCGGGCGCCACTGGCCGAGCGGCTGGTGCGCTTCGTGCGCCTGTGGCCCGAGGCACGCGAGCGCGTCGGCGTCCCCGTGGCGCTCGCCGACCTGCGCTACCAGCGTGGATTCGCACTGACGCCGGCTCTCATGCCGGAGCAAGGCAAAGGGAAGCAATGAGCAAGGAAAGCAAGGAACTCGTCGTCGGGCTCGATATCGGCACGTCGAAGGTGACCTGCCTGGTCGCACAGGCGTTGCCCGACGGCGAGCTGGAAGTGGTCGGCCTGGGCACGCAGCCGATGAGCGGACTCAAGCGCGGTGTCGTGGTCAACATCGAGGCCACCGTGGACGCGATTTCACGCGTGATCCAGGAGGTTGAGATGATGGCCGACTGCAAGATCCGCGACGTCTTCACGGGTATTGCCGGCAGCCACATCAAGAGCTTCAACTCCAACGGCATGGTCGCGATCAAGGACAACAAGGAGGTCAGCCCGCTCGACGTGGAGCGCGTGATCGAGGTTGCCCGTGCGATGCCGATTCCGGCCGAACAGCAGATCCTGCACATCCTCACCCAGGAATTCATCATCGACGGGCAGGGCGGCGTGCGTGAGCCCATCGGCATGAGCGGCGTCAAGCTCGAGGTCAAGGTGCACATCGTCACCGGCGCGGTGTCGGCCGCGCAGAACGTCGTCAAATGCGTTCGCCGCTGCGGGCTGGAAGTGGTTGACCTGGTGTTGCAGCCCCTGGCGTCAAGCCACGCGGTGCTCACCGAGGACGAGAAGGATCTGGGGGTATGCCTGATCGACATCGGCGGTGGCACGACCGATATCGCGGTGTTCACGCAGGGCGCGATCCGTCACACCGCGGTGCTCCCGGTGGCGGGCGACCAGATCACCAACGACATTGCGATGGCCCTGCGTACGCCGACCTCGGAGGCCGAGGAGCTGAAGATCCAGTATGGCGTCGCGATGCATTCGATGGCCGACCCCGAACAGATGATCGAGGTGCCCGGTGTCGGCGACCGCCCGGCGCGCGCGCTGTCGCGACAGCGGCTGGCCGACGTGATCGAGCCGCGGGTGTCCGAGATGTTTGAACTAGTGCAGGCCGAACTGCGGCGCAGCGGCTACGAGGAGCTGCTCTCGTCCGGTGTGGTGCTGACCGGCGGGTCGTCGGTGATGAACGGCATGGTCGAACTGGCCGAGGAAGTTTTCCATCTGCCCGCGCGTATCGGCGCGCCGCAGTATCGCGGCCCCCTGGCCGACGTCGTGTGCCAGCCGTACTACGCGACCGCGATGGGGCTGGTGATCGAGGGTCAGGCCCAGCGGCGGAGGGGTCTCATCGGCCGTGATCCGGGCAATCTGCGCGACTGGGTCGCGCGTGCCCGGGCCTGGCTGGAGCGCAATTTCTGAAAGGCGCGTCGAATACGCGCGATTTTTGAAAATTCTGCCTGTAAAAACAGGCTATTTAGTTATAGACTGCAAAAAGCTCACTAAATGGCGGGTCAGTTCGCTGGTGAGCGGGAACTCAGAGGAGGCTCGACAATGGCAACGTTCGAAATCGTGGAAAAGGAGCAGACCGGAACGGTCATCAAGGTGATCGGCATCGGTGGCGCGGGCGGCAATGCCGTCGACCACATGATTCGCGAAGGCGTGCAGGGCGTGGAATTCGTCGTCGCCAACACCGACGCGCAGGCACTCAAGCGATGCCTCGCGCCGACCAAGGTGCAACTGGGCACCAGTGGCCTGGGAGCTGGCTCCAAGCCCGAAGCCGGGCGAGTGGCCGCGCAGGAATCGGCCGACGTGATCGCAGACGCGCTCGCCGGCGCGCACATGTGCTTCATCACCGGCGGCATGGGCGGCGGGACCGGAACCGGGGCAGCACCGGTGGTGGCCGAGATCGCGCGAGAGAAAGGCATTCTGTGCGTCGGCGTGGTGACCAAGCCCTTCGATTTCGAAAACCGACTGCGCGTGGCCGAGAGTGGCGTCGAGGAGTTGTCGCGCCACGTCGATTCGCTGATTGTCGTGCTCAACGACAAGCTGCTTGAGGTCTTCGGCGACGATGCCGGCTTCGAAGATTGCTTCCGTTCGGCCGACAACGTGCTGCGCAACGCGGTCGGCGGCATCGCCGAGATCATCAACGTGCCCGGCCTGGTCAACGTCGACTTTCAGGACGTGCGCACCGCTATGGGTGAGATGGGCCGCGCGATGATGGGCTCGGCGGAGGCCTCGGGTCTGGATCGCGCACGCATCGCGGCCGAGCAGGCCGCGGTCAGCCCGCTGCTCGAAGGCACGGAGCTGTCCGGCGCGCGTTGCGTGCTGATCAACATCACCGCCGCACGCGGTGCGCTGAAGATGTCCGAGGTGCGCGACGCGGTCAAGACGGTGCAGGCCTTTGCCGCACCGGAAGCCTTCGTCAAGTACGGCACCGTGTTCGATGACGACATGGAAGACCGCATCCGCGTGACTGTGGTCGCGACCGGTCTGGGTTCGCAGGCCGCCGGCCGTCAGCCGGTGATGCAGGTCGTGCGCGGCACCGGCACCTACGGTGACGGCGGCTATGCCGAGGAACAGGGCTCGGACGTGCCGGCCGTGATGCGCAGCAATCGCCGCAACAAGGTCGAGGCGATGAGCACCAACGGCATGGGGACCTACGACATTCCCGCCTTCCTGCGACGCCAGGCCGACTGACCGGCCCGGACCGCGCCCTGCGGGCGCCGCACTCGGACCCGTGCCTCCGGTCCCGAGTGCGGCGCCTGTCACGCTTTGGGCCGTCACCGGCGTGACCCGAACGGCGATGCAGGCTAGAATGGACGTTCCAATCGGGAGTCGTGAATGATTCGACAGCGCACGCTCAAATCCGTCGTTACCGCCACCGGCGTCGGTCTGCACGGAGGCCGAAAGGTCACCATGACCCTGCGCCCTGCGGCGCCGGATGCGGGCATCGTCTTTCACCGTGTCGACCTCGAACCGATCGTGTCCCTGCCCGCCGACCCCTACTCGGTTTGCGACACGCGCATGTGCTCGGGTCTGCAGCGCGGCACCACCAAGGTGGGTACCGTCGAGCACCTGATGTCGGCCTTGGCCGGGCTGGGTATCGACAACGTCCATGTCGACATCGATGCGCCCGAAATTCCGATTCTCGACGGCAGTTCCAGCCCCTTCGTATTCCTGCTGCGTTCGGCCGGCATCGACGAGCAGGCCGCGCCCAAGCGCTTCATCCGCGTCACCAAGCCAGTCGAATATCGCGACGGCGACAAATGGGTGCGTCTCGAGCCCTACGACGGATTCCGGCTCGAGTTCTCGATCGAATTCAACCACCCTGCGGTCGATGGCACCGCCACCCGCGTCGTCGTCGATTTCGCCGAGCACTCCTATGAGCGGGACATCGCGCGCGCGCGTACCTTCGGCTTCATGCAGGATGTGGAGTTCATGCAGGCCAACGGCCTGGCGCTGGGCGGCAGCCTGGCCAACGCCATCGTGATGGACGAGCATCGCGTGCTCAACAGCGAGGGGCTGCGTTATGCGGACGAGTTCGTCAAGCACAAGGTGCTCGACGCGATCGGCGACCTGTATCTGTGCGGGCGTCCGCTGCTGGCCGCCTACACCGCCCACAAGTCCGGTCACGCGATGAACAACGAGCTGCTACGCGCCCTGCTCGAAGACCGCAGCGCCTGGGAACTGGTCAGCTTCGATACGGCCGACGACACGCCCGCGGCGATCAGTCGTCGTTTCGGCGCCGAGCCGTTGGCCGCCTGAGCGCCTGTGATTAAATCACTGCTCGCTACGATTTCTTCTCAGGCTGTGAGGTGCGCGCGATGCTCGTGATTCGCATCGTCGCACTGGCTGCGCTGCTCGCCATCGGCGGCACCTTGCTGGCGTGGCTGTTCACCGGCGATCCGAAATACCGTCAGTACGCATGGAATCTGTTCATCGGTGCGTTGTTGGTGATTCTGGCGGTGTTGCTGACGTTCGTGTTCGAGCGTTTCGTTAACCCCGGCGGCTGATCACTCCGAGCGGCTGCGATCCACGAGTCGCTGCAGCGACTCGCGCAGCGCGTCTCCCTCCGGCAACTGTGCAATGAGCTTCTCCAGGCTTTCGCGCCCGGCCGTTCCCACGGTACGTGACGGTCTGGGTGGCCGACTTTCGGGCTCCACCGTCACACCGACCTTGACCTCTACTCTGGCAATCGCGAAGCCCTCGGCGGCCAGCGCCGCGGCCAGGCTCGGGGCCATCTGGCGGATGCGCGAAGCCACACTGCCACTGCGCGCAATCAGGATCACACTCTCGCCCTTGAGGTTGGCCACCGAGCACGCCTCTCCCAGCGGCCCGGGCAGCGAGCGAGCAAGCACCTCCTGCAGGCGACGCAGCGTGCGCGCGTGATCGTGCAGTCGGGCGAGGGTCTCGCCGCTGCCGAGAAAGCGCTGGACGGGTTCGGACATCGGGGCGGTCCTGGCGAGAGGGTTGCGGGGCGCCTGTTCGCGGCGGAACACGCGCCATGAGTGGGCATCGGCTGCATGCTACACTACTGCATTTGCCGATTCGACCCACCACAAATCCATGATCTCCGGCCTTATCAAGAAGGTTTTCGGCAGTCGCAACGACCGCCTGATCCGCCAGTATTCAAATAAAGTCCGCGCCATCAATGCCCTCGAGCCAGAGTTCGAGGCGCTGTCCGATGACGAGCTGCGCGCGAAGACGGACGAGTTCCGTCAGCGTCTGGCCGACGGGGCCAAACTTGACGACCTGCTCGTCGAGGCCTTTGCGGTCGTGCGCGAGGCTGGCAAGCGCGTGCACGGCATGCGCCACTTCGACGTGCAGTTGGTCGGCGGCATGGTGCTGCACGACGGGCGCATCGCCGAGATGAAGACCGGCGAGGGCAAGACCCTGGTTGCGACCTTGGCGGCCTACCTCAACGCGTTGGCCGGCAACGGTGTGCACATCATTACCGTCAACGACTATCTGGCCAGTCGTGACGCGGAGTGGATGGGGCGCATCTACGGCTTCCTCGGGCTGACCACCGGCTGCAACCTGTCGCGTCTGTCGCATACCGAGAAGCAGGCAGCCTATGGCTCGGACATCACCTACGGCACGAACAACGAGTTCGGTTTCGATTACCTGCGCGACAACATGGTGTATTCCACCGCCGAGCGCGTGCAGCGCGGACTGACGTTCGCGATCGTCGACGAGGTCGACTCCATCCTGATCGACGAGGCGCGTACGCCGCTGATCATCTCCGGTCAGGCCGAGGATCACACCGAACTGTATCTGCGGCTCAATGAAGTGCCGCCCAAACTCACCGAACAGCAGGGCGAGGGCGACGACGTTACCGAGCCGGGCGACTACACGCTGGATCTCAAGGCCCGGCAGGTGCTGCTGACCGAGGACGGCCATGTGAAGGCCGAACAGATTCTCGCGGAGATGGGTCTGCTCGAAGAGGGCGCGAGCCTCTACGATGCGTCCAACATCATGCTGGTGCACCACCTGTACGCAGCACTGCGCGCGCATGCGCTGTTCCTGAAGGACCAGCACTACGTGGTGCAGGACGGCGAGGTCGTGATCGTCGACGAGTTCACCGGTCGCCTGATGTCGGGACGGCGCTGGTCGGATGGCCTGCACCAGGCGGTCGAGGCCAAGGAAGGCGTCAAGATCCAGGCCGAAAACCAGACCCTGGCCTCGATTACCTTCCAGAACTACTTCCGCATGTACGGCAAGCTCGCCGGCATGACCGGTACGGCCGATACCGAGGCCTACGAGTTCCACCAGATCTATGGCCTGGAAACGGTGATCGTGCCGACCAATCGCCCGATGCAACGGCGCGACGGCAACGACAAGGTCTATCGCACCGCCAAGGAGAAGTGGGACGCGGTGATCGCTGACATCCGTGATTGCGTCTCGCGCGGCCAGCCGGTGCTGGTGGGTACGACCTCGATCGAGGTCAACGAATACCTCTCGGGCCTGCTCAAGCGCGAGAAGATTCCTCACCAGTTGCTCAACGCCAAGCAGCACGACAGCGAGGCGCAGATCGTCACCCAGGCGGGACGCCCCGGGGTCGTGACGATTGCCACCAACATGGCCGGTCGGGGTACGGACATCGTGCTCGGTGGCAACATCGAGCGTGAGATCGACGCCGTCAAGAACGACGCAAACCTCGACGACGCGACCCGCGAGGCGAAGATCGCCCAGATGCGCGCCGAATGGCAGAAGGTTCATGACGCGGTGATCGCGGCCGGTGGCCTGCACATCATCGGCACCGAGCGCCACGAATCGCGCCGCATCGACAATCAGTTGCGCGGCCGCGCGGGCCGTCAGGGCGACCCGGGTTCGAGCCGCTTCTACCTGTCGCTCGAAGATCCGCTGATGAAGATCTTCGCCGGTGACCGCCTCAACACCATCATGGTGCGCCTGAAGATGCCCGAGGGCGAAGCGATCGAGCACGGCATGGTCACGCGCTCGCTCGAGTCGGCGCAGCGCAAGGTCGAGCAGCGTAACTTCGACATCCGCAAGCAGTTGCTCGAGTACGACGACGTTGCCAACGATCAGCGCAAGGTCGTCTACGAACAGCGCAACGAGCTGCTGTCGACCGAGGATATTTCCGAGACCATCACCGCGATGCGTCGTGGCGTGATGGCCGACACCTTCCGCATCTATGTGCCCGAGGAAAGCGTCGAGGAGCAATGGGACGTCGCCGCGCTCGAGACCGCGCTGGCCGGCGAGTTCCAGCTCAAGCTACCGGTGTCCGAATGGCTCGCGGCGGAGCCCGATCTCGACGACGAGGTCATGCTCGAACGCATCATCACCGCCGCTGACGAGGCCTATGCGGCCAAGACTGCGAGCGTGGAGCCGGCCGCCTGGCATCAGTTCGAGCGCCACGTGATGCTGCAAAGCCTGGACACGCGCTGGCGCGACCATCTGGCCGCGCTCGACCAGTTGCGGCAGGGCATCCATCTGCGCGGCTATGCGCAGAAGAACCCCAAGCAGGAATACAAGCGCGAATCCTTCGAACTGTTCGAGGCACTGCTCGATTCCGTGCGCATGGAGGTCACCAAGGTGCTGATGACCGTCCAGGTGCGCACCAAGGAAGAGCTCGAGGAAGCCGAGCGCAAGGAAAAGCTCGAGAACGTCGAGTACCGCCACGCCGAGTTCAAGGACGAGGCCATCGCACAGGAAGACGCGACCGCCCCGGAGACGGCGAGCGCAGCCCCCGCCCCTGCTCCGGCGCGCTCCGGCCCCCGCGTCGGCCGCAACGATGCCTGCCCCTGCGGTTCCGGAAAGAAGTACAAGCACTGTCACGGCAAGCTCGCCTGAGCAAGCACTGTCTTCCCCGTGTCGCATTCCGGCACGCGGGGTGCGGCGAATGTGACCCTGCATGGAGGCCCCGATGCATACGCACCGGGGCCTCTGTTCGTGCGGGTACGACCGGGGTGTCGAGTGCCGACCGACGCTTACCCGTTCGGTTGGCGCTCGCGTAAACTGCGTCACCGAAACATTTTCCGCATCCTCAACCTTCCTGCCGGAGTCGCCTCATGCCCGTGAATTACGCCACCCCGTCCGCCGCCAGCCTCGCGCCGATCGCCGGCGTACGCATCGGTATCGCCGAGGCGGGCATCCGCAAGAAGGGGAGGCGTGACCTGGCGCTGATCGAAGTGGACGAAGGTAGTCGTGTGGCCGGGGTGTTCACCCGTAACCGATTCTGTGCGGCTCCGGTGCACGTGTGTCGTGCGAATCTGGCGCAGGCGAGCGTGCGGGCGTTGGTGATCAACACCGGCATCGCCAATGCCGGTACGGGCGAGCAGGGCATGGCGGCGGCGCGCGAGACCTGCGAAGGGGTGGCAAAGCTGCTCGAAATCGCACCCAACCAGGTGTTGCCGTTTTCCACCGGCGTAATCCTCGAGCAGTTGCCCGTCGATCGACTGCTCGCCGGCCTGCCGGCGGCTGCAGCCGATCTGCGTGCGGATGGCTGGTTCGATGCGGCGCACGCGATCATGACCACGGATACGGTGGCCAAAGCCGCTTCGCGCAGCGTCGAGGTCGGTGGGCGTACCGTCACGCTGACCGGGATGAGCAAGGGCGCGGGTATGATCCGCCCCAACATGGCGACCATGTTGGGTTTTATCGCAACCGACGCGCACGTGGCGCAGGACGTGCTTCAACGTCTCGTCGCTGAAGCGGCCGACGCGTCGTTCAACAGCATCACGGTCGATGGTGACACATCGACCAACGACGCCTTCGTCGTGATCGCCACCGGACAGGCCGAGAATCCCGAGCTCATCGACGAGAACTCGGTCGGCTACGCCGAATTTCGCGAGGCCCTCACGGGGATATCCATTGAACTGGCGCAGGCGTTGGTGCGCGACGGCGAGGGCGCGACCAAGTTCATCGAAGTGGCCGTCGAGGGCGGGCGCGATCGCGACGAATGCCGTGCGGTCGCCTATGCAGTGGCGCATTCTCCGTTGGTGAAGACGGCCTTCTTCGCATCCGACCCCAATCTGGGTCGGATTCTCGCGGCCGTGGGCTATGCCGGCATCGACGATCTCGACGTCGGCAAGGTTTCGGTATGGCTGGCGAGTGGTGGCGAGGAAGTGCTGGTCGCGGAGCGAGGGGGGCGCGCACCAGGATACCGCGAGGAGGATGGCGCGCGCATCATGCAGCGCGCGGAAATCGGCGTGCGCATCGCGCTTGCTCGCGGCGAGGCAACGGCGACGGTGTGGACCTGCGACTTCTCGTACGACTACGTGAAGATCAACGCGGAGTATCGTAGCTAGGCGTCAGGCCGACGGGTTGGGCGGGGGGCGCAACCCGTCGGCCGGGGAAGCTGTCAGCGATCGAGCTTGGTGATCTTCGAGCCTTCGAAGGTCAGGTTGTACATCAGGCCTTTGCCCGAGAAGATGAAACCGATGATCGGTTTCTGGGCCGTTTCGGTATCGATGCCGCCCCCAGCGCCCAGCGTGGCGACTGCGACGCTGCCGTCGACGCCTGCTTTCCAGCCCTCGCTGTCGCGGAATTTGGCGAGCACCTCGTCATTCATGAACAACATGATCTGGCTGCGCGATTGTGCGCCAAGCTGGAAGCCGATCGAGGCCGAAGCGAGGCTGTAATAGGCTACGGTCTGGCCGTCGATGATCAGGGCGCCCTCGCCGTATTCCCCGCCAACGCCGATGCCGGCCTTGACGACGTTCGGGAAGACCAGCATGCCGGAGGCATTCTTGGCCAGTTCATGCCCGGCCGGGGTCTGCTTCTCGAAGGCTACCAGCGCCGCACTGACCTCGGCGTCGATCTCTTCCTTGGACGCAGCGCCGGCAGTGACGCTCACGCACAGCGCGAGCAGTGCCAGCAGAATTGTTTTTTTCATCGTTCGCTCCTTGGTCGGGGTGGAGTGCGATCCGCCACAGTGGCGATTTTCGCGAACTCCATGATAGACCATGCGAATGCGCCGCAGTGTGCGGTACCGCACGAGCACAAACGCAGAACGGCGACCTCGCGGTCGCCGTTCCAGGCAAAAACGCGGATCCCCGCTTACGCCGCGAGCCGCTTGTCGCGCTCGATGATCGCGTAGGCCGAATGGTTGTGGATGGACTCGAAATTCTCCGATTCCACCGCGAAGGCGACGATGCGTTTTTCGGAATTGAGCAGACCGGCTACGTCGCGCACCATGTCTTCGACGAACTTGGGATTGTCATAGGCGCGTTCGGTGACGTACTTCTCGTCCGGGCGCTTGAGCAGGCCGTACAACTCGCAGGAGGCCTGGCCTTCGACCAGGGCGACGACCTCCTCGATCCATACGTGGTCGGCGAGCGTGGCCGTGACCGTGACATGCGAGCGCTGGTTGTGCGCGCCGTAGTCGGAAATATTCTTCGAACACGGGCACAGACTGGTGACCGGGACGAGCACCTTCATAGTGAACTCGTATTCCCCGCCTTCGCGGATCTCGCCGATGAAGGTGACTTCGTAGTCCATCAGGCTCTGCACGCCGGAGACCGGGGCGGCCTTGTTGATGAAGTAGGGGAAGGTCATCTCGACGTGACCGGTTTCGGCTTCGAGTCGCTCCACCATGCCACGCAGCATCGGCTCGAAGGACTCGACCGAAATCTCGCGTTCATTGCCGTTGAGCAATTCGACGAAGCGCGACATGTGCGTGCCCTTGAAGTTGTGGGGCAGGCCGACGTACATGTTGAAGCTCGCGACCGTGTGCTGCACGCCGCCGCTCTTGTCGAGCACCTTGACCGGATGGCGGATCGACTTGATGCCGACCTTGTTGATCGCGAGGCGACGGCTGTCCTCGAAGCTCTGCACGTCCGGTATGGTCTGGAGATCGTTGGGGTTCATCTGAGTGTCCGGTGGGATCAGCGAGGCCGGATATTAACAAACCCGACCAAATCGCTCAACTATTATCCTGATTCAGTTTCTCAATCGACGCGACGATGCCGGCTGCGTCGAGTCCGGCTTCCGACAGAAGCTGGGCCTGTTCCCCGTGGTCGATGAAGGCGTCGGGCAGTCCCAGGCGCAGCAGGCGCGGACGCTGGCTCAGGGTTTCGATCACACGTGCCACCTCCGAGCCGGCGCCGCCGATGACGACATTGTCCTCGATCGTGACGATGAGCTCGTGATCTGCGGCCAGGGCCTGAATGCACTCGGCGTCGATGGGCTTTACGAAACGCATGTTGACGACCGTCGCGTCGAGCGTGTCGCCGGCAGCAAGCGCGGGCGCGAGCAGGTTGCCGAAGGCCAGCAGGGCCACGCCGCGGCCGCTGCGCCGCACTTCGGCGCGGCCAATCGGCAGCGCCGTCATCTTCTGCGCGGGCTCGACCTTCATGCCGCCACCACGCGGGTAGCGCACGGCCGTCGGACCCTCGTGACAGTACGCCGTGTAGAGCATCTGGCGACACTCGTTCTCGTCGGACGGCGTCATCACCACCAGATTCGGGATGCACGTCAGATAGGACAGGTCGAAGGCACCGTGATGGGTTGCGCCGTCGGCGCCGACCAGGCCGGCGCGGTCGAGCGCGAACACCACCGGCAGGTTCTGCAGCGCCACGTCGTGGATGAGCTGGTCGTAGGCGCGCTGAAGGAAGGTCGAATAGATCGCCACGACCGGCTTGCGGCCCTCGCAGGCCAGGCCAGCGGCGAAGGTCACGGCATGCTGCTCGGCGATGCCCACGTCGTGGTAGCGACCCGGATACTCTTCGGCGAAGCGCACTAGGCCGGAGCCTTCGCGCATCGCCGGCGTGATCGCGACCAGGCGTTCGTCCTCAGCAGCCATGTCGCACAGCCAGTCGCCGAAGACCTTGGTGTAGGTGAGTTTGCCGCCGCCCTTGCCGGCGGCGATGCCGGCCTCGGGTTCGAACTGCGAAACGCCATGGTAGAGGATGGGGTCGGCCTCGGCGAGCTTGTAGCCATGGCCTTTGCGCGTGACGACATGCAGGAACTGCAAACCCGGCAAGCGCCGGAGGTTGTGCAGCATCGGGATCAGCGCGTCCAGATCGTGTCCGTCGATGGGACCGTAGTAATGGAAGCCGAACTCCTCGAACAAGGTGCCCGGCGTAACGAGTCCGATGACGTGCTCCTCGACCTTGCGTGCGAACTCCAGCATCGGCGGTGCCAGCCCGAGCACCTTCTCACCAGCGCGCCGCGCGGCGTTGTAGGTGCGTCCGGAGAGCATGCGCGCAAGGATGCGCGTCATCGCGCCGACCGGTGGCGAGATCGACATCTCGTTGTCGTTGAGGATCACCAGCATGTCGATGCCGTCGAGTTCGCCGGCGTTGTTGAGTGCCTCGAAGGCCATGCCGGCGCTCATCGCGCCGTCGCCGATCACGGCGATGCTCTGGCGCTTTTCGCCCTTGTCGCGTGCCGCCACCGCCATGCCCAGGGCGGCCGAGATCGAGGTCGACGAATGCGCCGTGCCGAAGGTGTCGTACTCGCTCTCGCAACGGCGGGGAAAGCCCGAAATGCCGCCGGACCGACGCAGGCCGGCCATCCCCTCGCGCCGACCGGTGAGGATCTTGTGGCCGTAAGTCTGGTGGCCGACATCCCAGACGATGCGGTCGTCCGGCGTGTCGTAGATGTAGTGCAGCGCGATCGACAGCTCCACCGTGCCGAGGTTGGACGACAGGTGGCCGCCGGTCCTGGACACGGATTCGAGCAGGAAGGCGCGCAACTCGTCGGCGAGCGCGGGCAGCTCGCTGCGTTCGAGCTTGCGCAGGTCCGTGGGAGATTCGATGCGTTCGAGCAATGGATACTGGGACATGATCAGGTCAGCTTACGCCCTGTGCGGGCTTCAGAACTTGCGATGGACGATGAATCCGGCGAGTTCCGCCAGATGATGCGCGCGCTCGCCGAGCGGAGCGAGCGCTTCGCACGCCTCGGCCAGCAGCGCATCGGCCAGCGCGCGCGTCTCGCTGATGCCGAGCAGGCTGACATAGGTGGGCTTGTCGTGGTGGGCATCCTTGCCGGCCGTCTTGCCCAGGGTCGCGGTGTCGGCATCCGCGTCGAGGATGTCGTCGACAACCTGGAAGAGTAGGCCGACGAGCTTGCCGTAGCGATCCAGCCGCTCGAGCGCGTCGGTGTCGGCCGTCCCGCAAAGCGCGCCCAGGCGTACCGACGCGCGGATCAGCGCGCCGGTCTTGTGGATATGCATGAACTCGAGTTCCTCGCGTGTGAGTTCCTTGCCCACCGAAGCGAGGTCGATGGCCTGGCCACCGGCCATGCCGCGAGAACCCGAGGCCTGTGCGAGCAGCGCGATCATTTCGAGCTGACGGGTCGCGTCGTCGGCCAGCGGTGTATCCGAAAGCACTTGAAAGGCCAGCGTCTGCAGGGCGTCGCCGGTGAGCAGGGCGGTGGCCTCGCCGAACTCGACATGCACGGTCGGCTTGCCACGTCGCAGCACATCGTTGTCCATGCACGGTAGATCGTCGTGTACCAGCGAGTAGGCGTGGATCAGTTCCACCGCGCAGGCGGCGCGGTCGAGTCGCGCGGCGTCGGCTCCTGCGATCTCGCCTGCGGCGTGTACCAGCAAGGCGCGCACACGCTTGCCGCCCTCGAGAACGGAGTAACGCATGGCTGCGTGGAGTTCGTCCGGGGCGAGCGATGCCTCGGGCAGCGTCGAATTCAGCGCATGTTCGGTGCGCTGCTGGATCGCGGCCATCCAGGCCGCGAAATCGCGCGAACTCACGATGTCTTCCCCGCGGAGTCGTCGTCGACCAGCGTATCGCCTTCGAGCTGGCTGACGCGCTGTTCGGCGCGCGCGAGGGTATCCTGACAGTGGCGCAGCAGGCCGACGCCGCGCTGATAGTGGTCGAGCGCCTGTTCCAGGCTGATCTGGCCGGTTTCCATCGCGCGCACGATCTCCTCCAGTTCGCCGATGGCGGCCTCGAAGGATTTTGGCGTTGCAGGGGATTTGCTCATGGCGATGAGTGCGCGGGGGAAAGTTTCGAACATAACCGATCCCCCGGCTGGCGGTCAAACGGCTTTTGGTTTACATTAACCGGTTCTTTTTTCGCCGAATTTCTTTGGTTCTTGCTTGTGGGGGTTCGGACATGTCCGACGCGGCTCTTCGTGCGCAACTTGCGCCGGCGGCTTCGCAGCTTCCGGTGTCGACGTATTTCGACGAGAAGGTCTTCGAGCAGGAGCTGAAGCTGCTTTTCGATGCCGGTCCGGGCTACGTCGGCCACGAGCTGATGGTACCCGAAGTCGGCAACTACCGTTCCCTGGAATGGCTGGATCACGCGGCGCTGCTTTTCCACAACGCCGATGGCGTTCACCGCATGTCCAACGTCTGCCGTCATCGTCAGGCGATCATGCTGCAGGGCAGCGGCTCTGCCGAGCACATCGTGTGCCCGGTGCATCGCTGGACCTACGACGCCACCGGCACGCTCAAGGGCGCCCCGCACTTCGCCGAGAATCCCTGCCTGAACCTGCAGCGCCAGTCACTGCAGCGCTGGAACGGTCTGCTGTTCCGCGGACCGCGCGAAGTCGCCACCGACCTGGCCGGCATGCATGTTGCCGATCAGTTCGACTTCTCGGGATTCAAGCTCGACCGCGTCGAGATCCACGAGTGCAACTACAACTGGAAGACCTTCATCGAGGTCTATCTGGAGGACTATCACGTCGCGCCCTTTCATCCGGGCCTGGGCAGCTTCGTCACCTGCGACGACCTCACCTGGCAGTTCGATGACTGGTATTCGGTGCAGCGCGTTGGCATCAACTCGCTCACCAAGCCGGGCTCGGCGGCCTATGCGCGCTGGCAGGAGGCGGTGAAGTTGATCTATGGTGACGCGCAGCCGCCGCACGGCGCGCTGTGGCTGACCTACTACCCGAACGTGATGGTCGAGTGGTATCCGCACGTGCTGGTGGTGAGCACGCTGCTCCCGCGCGATGTGAACAAGACCACCAATGTGGTCGAGTTCTACTATCCGGAAGAAATCATGGAGTTCGAGCGCGACTTCGTCGAAGCCGAGCAGGCGGCCTACATGGAGACGGCGGTCGAGGACGACGAGATCGCCGAGCGCATGGATCGCGGGCGGTTGGCGCTGCACCGTGAAGGGCGCAACGAGGTTGGCCCCTATCAGTCGCCGATGGAAGATGGCATGCAGCACTTCCATGAATTCTACCGGCGCGTGATGGGCATGGGCGCTGGCTGATCGGTCGCGCCCGCAGCGAAAGAAGGCCGCCCTCGGGCGGCCTTCTTTCTTCATGCAGTGTCAGTCCTGCTTCTGCAGTTCCCTGGGCAGCGGAAAGACGACCCGCTCGGGCACGCCCTCGAGCGTGCGCACCGAGTTCCCACCGAGCGCCTTGATGCGTTCGATGACCGATTCCACCAGCACCTCCGGGGCCGATGCACCGGCGGTCACGCCGATGCGCGGGCAGTCCGCAATCCACGCCGGATCGATGGCGTCGGCGTCGTCGACCAGCCATGCCGGCACGCCGCGCAGTTCGGCCACCTCGCGCAGGCGGTTGGAGTTGGAGCTGTTGGGCGAGCCAACCACGATCACCGCGTCGACCTGGTCGGTGAGTGCGCGCACGGCGTCCTGGCGATTCTGCGTGGCGTAGCAGATATCGTCCTTGCGCGGGCCCTGGATGTCCGGGAAGCGCTCGCGCAGTGCCGCGACGATGGCCGCCGCGTCGTCGATCGACAGCGTGGTCTGCGTGACGAAGGACAGGAAGTGGGGCGTGGCCGGTGTCAGCGTGGCCACGTCCGCGACCGATTCGACCAGGTGGATGCCGCCTTCGACCTGGCCCATCGTGCCCTCGACTTCGGGGTGGCCGCGATGCCCGATCATGACGATTTCGCGGCCCTGCTGGTGCATGCGCGCAACCTCGTTGTGCACCTTGGTTACCAGCGGGCAGGTCGCGTCGAACACCTTCAGGCCGCGCTCATCGGCCTCGTCGCGTACGGCTTGCGATACGCCGTGGGCGCTGAAGATCACCGTGGCGCCGGCCGGCACTTCTTCGAGTTCCTCGACGAAGACCGCACCCTTGCGGCGCAGATCCTCGACGACGAAGCGGTTGTGCACGACCTCGTGGCGCACGTAGATGGGCGCGCCGAACAGGCTGAGCGCCCGCTCGACGATGTCGATTGCGCGCTCAACCCCGGCGCAGAAGCCGCGCGGGGAGGCGAGCAGGATCTGCTTGTCTTTCATGACCACTCCGGTCAAAGCACGCCGATCACGCGGACGTCGAAGCGAATGTCCTTGCCCGCGAGCGGATGGTTGAAATCGATCGTCACGGCCTCGTCGTCCACCTCGGTGACCAGCCCGGAGTAGCGTGAGCCGTCCGGCGCGAAGAATTCCATGAAGCTCATCGGCTCGATGCCGGCCTCGCTCTCGGGCAGGTCGGCGCGACGCACGCGCTCGATCAGGTCTTCGCGATAGTCTCCGAAAGCCTCTCCAGGTGCCAGGTCGAAGCTCTTCTCGGTGCCGTTCTCGAGGCCGACGAGCAGGCCCTCGAGTCGGGGCTGCATTTCGCCCGCGCCCAGTTGCAGCGTGGCCGGATTGCCGTCGAAGGTGCTGATCAACGGCTGGCCGTTGGCGAGTTCGATGCGGTAGTGCAGCGTGACGAGGCTTTCGGACTGGATCGAAGAATTCATTGCGGGGACTCCTGTGATGGCCTGCGCTGCGGGCGGAATTGCGTCCACAGCATCAGGACGACGCCGACCGTGATC
Organism: Azoarcus sp.; assembly: GCA_013911595.1. GTDB lineage: Bacteria > Pseudomonadota > Gammaproteobacteria > Burkholderiales > Rhodocyclaceae > Pseudazoarcus. The sequence goes on along the minus strand of JACESY010000027.1, from coordinate 3,292 downwards.
GCCGAGTCGGCGGCATTGAACGCCGGCCAGCCGTACTGGCCGACGTGAAAATACAGAAAATCGACCACGGCGCCATGGACGATGCGGTCGATGACGTTGCCAATCGCGCCGCCGATGATCAGGCTGAAGGCCAGCGGCAGCGCGGTCTCGTCGCGGTGCTGGTAGAGCAGCGCCAGCAACCAGCCGCAGATCACCACCGCCAGGCCGACGAAAAACCAGCGCTGCCATCCGGGCTGGTCGGCCAGGAAGCTGAAGGCCGCGCCTGGGTTATAGACCAGCACCAGGCGAAAGAAATCCGTGACGATGATCGGCGGTCGGTCGGCCAGGGTCTGCAGCACCAGCCATTTGCTCGCCTGATCGAGCACGACGACGCCCGCCGCCAACGCCAGCCACAGGGCCAGACGCGCAATCACGACTGCTCCCGGCGCGCGTCACGCATGGCGGCGTACCTCGGGCTGGCCGTAGAGGTTGCCGTGGCAGCGCCCGCACAACTGCGGGTGATCGGCGTGGGCGCCGACGTCGGCCCGGTAGTGCCAGCAACGTTCGCATTTGGCGTGTTCCGAGGCGCGTGCCTCGACGCCTTGCTCGGCTTCCGATGCGACACGCACCAGTTCCACGCCGGAGGTGATCATCACGAAGCGCAGGTCGTCGCCCAAGCCGGCCAGCGCCTCGAAGCGCTCGCCGGCGGCTCGGATGCGCACATTCGCCTGCAACGAGGCGCCGATGTCGCCGGCGCCGCGCAGGTCCTCGAGCACTTTCTGCGCCTCGGCGCGGGCCTCGCGGATCAGTGTCCAGCGGGCGGTCAGGGCTTGTGCGTCGTCGATGGTCGGAATGTCGTGCCAGGTGTGGAGCATCACGCTGTCGTCCGCGCCGCTGCCGATCAGTGCCTGGATTTCTTCGGCGGTGAAGGACAGGATGGGCGCCATCAGGCGCGTCACGGCTTGCGTGATGTGCCACAGCGCGGTCTGCGCCGAACGTCGCGCGAGCGAATCCGGCTGCGTGGTGTACAGGCGGTCCTTCAGTACATCGAGATAGAAGGCGCCGAGGTCTTCCGAGGCGTAGTGCTGCAGCGCCTGCACGATGCGGTGGAACTCGTAGCGCTCGTAGTCGGCCGTGATCTGCTGCTGCAGGCCGGCCAGATGGGCCAGCGCGTAGCGGTCGATGTCGAGCAACTGATCGGGCGCGACGCCGTCCGCCGCGAAGTCGAAGTCCGAGGTGTTGGCGAGCAAAAAGCGCAGCGTGTTGCGCAGGCGGCGGTAGGTCTCGACGACGCGATCGAGGATTTCCTTGGAGATCGACAACTCGCCCGAGTAATCGGTGGCGGCCAGCCACAGGCGCAGGATCTCGATGCCGAGCTTGTCGCCGATTTCCTGCGGCTCGATGCCGTTGCCGAGCGACTTGGACATCTTGCGCCCCTTCGCATCGACGGTGAAGCCGTGCGTGAGCAGCGCGCGATAGGGCGCCTGGCCGTCGATGGCACAGCCGGTCAGCAGCGAGGAATGGAACCAGCCGCGATGCTGGTCCGAGCCTTCGAGATACAGGTCGGCCGCCGGGCCGCCGTCGTCGCGCGCAAGCCCGGCGTGCGAACCGCGCAGCACGTGCCAGTGCGTGGTGCCCGAGTCGAACCACACGTCCAGCGTGTCGCTGATCTTCTCGTATTGCGCTGCCTCGTCGCCGAGCAGTTCGGCCGCATCGAGGTTGAACCAGGCGTCGATGCCGGCCTGCTCGACGCGTTTGGCGACTTCCTCGATCAGTTCCAGCGTGCGCGGGTGCAACTCGCCCGTGGCGCGATGGATGAAGAACGGGATCGGTACGCCCCAGTTGCGCTGGCGTGAGATGCACCAGTCCGGGCGGTTGGCGATCATCGACGCCAGACGGGCCTTGCCCCAGTCGGGGTAGAAATCGGTATTCTCGATGGCGGCCAGCGCGGACTCGCGCAGGCTCGCGCCACCGTCGGGCTTCAGATCCATGCCGACGAACCACTGCGCCGTGGCGCGGTAGATCACCGGCGTCTTGTGGCGCCAGCAGTGCATGTAGCTGTGCTGCAGTTTGGTGTGCGAGAACAGGGCGCCGACTTCATCGAGCTTCTCGGTGATGACCGGGTTGGCCTTCCAGATGTGCTGGCCACCGAACAGCGGCAGCGAATCGGCGTACACGCCGTTGCTCTGCACCGGGTTGAGCACGTCATCGGTCGTGAAACCGTGCTGCATGCAGGTCTGGAAGTCATCCACGCCGTAGGCGGGTGCGCAGTGCACGATGCCGGTGCCGGCGTCGACGCCGACGTAGTCCGCCAGCAGCACCGGCGATGCGCGGTCGTACAGCGGGTGGCGGAACTGGATGCCCGCCAGCGATGCACCCGTGCAGTTGTGATCGAAATGGCTGTCCGGGTCCTTTCGTTCCAGGCCGAAACGCTGCAGGCACTCCTCTTTCAGATCGCTCGCCACCAGCACGCAGCCGCGGTCCCGGGTCTCTATCAAGGAATATTGGTGTTCGGGGTGAACGTTCAGCGCCTGGTTGGCGGGGATCGTCCAGGGCGTTGTCGTCCAGATGACCGCATGAATCGGGTCGTCAGGCAGATGGTCCATCGCCAGTGCTTGACGAAGCTTTTCGCGCTCGGAATCGGGGAGCGGGAAGCCGACATCCACCGCCGGACTGGTGCGATCCTGATATTCCACCTCGGCTTCGGCCAGCGCCGAGCCGCAATCGAAGCACCAGTTCACCGGCTTCAGGCCGCGATACACCCAACCCTTCCCGACCATCGCGGCCAGCGCGCGGATCTCGCCCGCTTCGTTGCCGAAGTCCATGGTGCGGTAGGGGCGGTCCCAGTCGCCGAGCACGCCGAGGCGGATGAAACCCTTCTTCTGGATCTCGACCTGCTCGGCGGCAAAGGCGCGGCTCAACTTGCGCACTTCGGGCGCCGGTAGGTTCTTGCCGTGCTTCTTCTCGATCTGGTGTTCGATCGGCAGACCGTGGCAATCCCAGCCCGGCACGTAGGGCGCGTCGAAGCCGGCCAGCGTCTTCGAGCGCACGATGATGTCCTTGAGGATCTTGTTCACCGCATGGCCGAGATGGATGTCGCCGTTCGCATACGGCGGCCCGTCGTGCAGCACGAAGCGCGGACGACCCTTGGCGTTCTCGCGGATGCGCTGATAGAGGCGGCGGTCCTGCCACTCGGCGATCCAGCCCGGTTCCCTCTTGGCGAGGTTGCCACGCATCGGGAAGGGCGTGTCCGTGAGATTGAGCGTCTTGCGGTAGTCGGCCATGTCTGCGGTTGGGTTCAGTCCTGTAGGGG
>JACESY010000026.1 GCA_013911595.1 Azoarcus sp. | reverse complement strand
AATGCTTGTCCGTATCTGGCCACTTCGTCCTTCCGTTATCGCCCTCGGGTTTCAGATCCTATCGAGGCGACAACTATCTTGACCCAGAGGGCATCACCGAAAGCCAAGTGCTGGCCTCGCGCCGCTTCGACGACCGCCGACCCGACCTGTGGAGCGTGTTCAACCGCACGCAGGAGAACTTGACGCAAGGCGGACTGATGGGCCGCAGCGCCAACGGACGCCGCCAGCGCACGCGCCCCGTGCAGGGCATCGACCAGTCCGTGCGCCTGAACCGCGCCCTGTGGCTACTCGCCGATGGCATGCGCCAGTTGAAAGCCTGAACCCCACGCGGCAGGGGCAGGCAGCAGCCCTTGCCGCTTTCCTTCGTCGCTGCATCCCTTGACCGATAGGAGCTATCACTATGAACGCCGTAACCCAAACCGAAACCCGTGCCATCCACACCGCCGCCACGCTGGAAGTGGCCGACCCCACCAAGAACCTGATTCTGGTGCCGCTGTCGCAGCTTCGCCCGTCCAAGCGCAACGTGCGCAAGACCAACCGCCGCCTTTCCATCCCGGAACTGGCCGCGAGTATTCAGCGCGTCGGCCTGCTGCAAAACCTTATCGTCAGTCAGTCCGAGGATGACGAGCACTACGAAGTCGAAGCCGGAGACCGCCGCCTTGCGGCGCTGAAGCTGCTGGCAAAGAAGAAGCGCATTGCCAGTGACTTTGAAGTGCCTTGCCTGCTGGTGGCCGATAGCAGCGCCCGCACCGTGAGTCTTACCGAGAACGTGCAGCGCGAGGCCATGCACCCCGCCGACCAGTTCGAGGCATTCGCCGCGCTGGTCAAGGAAGGCCGCCCCATCGAGGACATTGCCGCCGATTTCAGCGTCACCCCGCTGGTGGTGCAGCGCCGCTTGAAGCTGGCGAACGTCTCGCCGCGCCTGATGGAGGACTATCGCGCCGATGCTGTGACGCTCGACCAGTTGATGGCCCTTGCCATCAACGACGACCACACCGCGCAGGAAACCGCGTTCTATGACGCACCGAACTGGCAGCGCAATCCATCCGCGCTGCGCGAGCGCCTGACCGAACGCGAAATCGACGCCACGCACCCGCTGGTGCGCTTCGTCGGGCTGGACGCCTACACGGCGGCAGGTGGCGGCACTCGCCGCGACCTGTTCGCAGACGATGACAGCGGCACTTATCTGGTCGATGCCCCGCTGCTGGAAAAGCTGGTGCGCGGAAAGCTGGATGCGCTGGCCGAGGACGTGCGCGCCGAGGGTTGGGCATGGGTGGAAGCTGTGCCGCACCTGAGCTACGCCGAACGGCAGGCGTTCCAGAACGCCCCGCGTCAGCAACGCGAACCGAACGCCCGCGAGGCCCGCCGCATCGCTTCGCTGCAAGCCCGCCTCGACAGGATTGACGCGGCGCTGGAAGACGCCTACGACGCCGAGGACGAAGACAAGGCCGAGGCGCTGGAACAGCAGCGCGAGCCGGTGGCCGCAGAACTGCAAGCCGTGCAGGACGCCTTGCAGGACTATGCCCCGGACGTGCGCGCCGTCGCCGGTGCCATCGTCACCATCGACCGCGACGGCGAAGCCGCGATTCATCGCGGGCTGCTGCGCGAGGCCGAGGCCAAGGCACTGCGCACACTGGAAAAGCTGCGCCAAGGCTTCACCGGCACGGAAGACGCGAACGACGATGAAGGCGAGGACACCGAACCGCCGAAGGCCGCGAACCTGTCCGACCGGCTGGCGCAGCGTCTGAGTGCGCACCGCACCGCCGCGCTGCAAATCGAAGTGGCCCGGCATCCGCAGGTAGCACTGGCCACGCTGGTGCATGGCATGGTGCAGACCGTCTTGCAGGACAGCCACTACGGCCACACCCTGCCGCTTGGCGTGCGCCTCACCGTGAAAGACAGGCTGGACGCCTACGCGCCCGACTGGCCGGAATCGCCTGCCGCCGTCGCCTTGCGCGAACTGCAACAGGCATGGGGCGAGCGGCTACCGCAGGATGATGCCGACCTGTTCGCCACTCTGCTGGCACTGCCGCAGGACGAACTGGTGCGGCTGCTGGCCGTATGCGTCGCCGCCACCGTGGACGTGGTAACGCCACGCGCCACGCAGCACCAGCCCGGCGCGGAACTGGCGCAGACGGTCGGACTGGACATGGCCGCATGGTGGAAACCGACCGCCGAAGGTTACTTCAACCATGTGTCCAAGGCCGTGATTCTGGAAGCCGTGCAGCAGTTCGCACCGTCGCACGTCACCCGGCTGTCCAAGCTCAAGAAGACCGACATTGCCAGCGAGGCCGAGCGGTTGGCCGAAGGCACAGGCTGGATGCCCGCCCTGTTCGTGGCAGAGTGCGGCACGGCGCAAGACACAGCGCCGCAGGAAGCTGACGCCGAGGCCAACACCGAAGCGGCGGAAACGCGGGCGGCATGAGGTAGCCGCGTGAAGCATGGCCCCGGCGCAAACCGCGCCGGGGCTTTTTGCTGCACTTCAAAATCCGGGCGCGGCACATCTGCCGCGCCCGGTCTCAACGGCCAAAGCAAAAACGCCACGTCGCCGCCTTGAATCAGGCGGCGACGTGGCGGCGCACAAATGCCTTGTGCGCGGTTCGGCAATCGGCGCCCGCAAGCGGGCCAGGTTTCCACAGCGCCCCGCCACGGTGGGCGGTGCGCGGGGCTACGCCTGACTTGGCTGCGCTGGGTTGTGCGAAAGCGTGCCGTCCTCGACGCTGACGGTGGGCTGTCCGGGCCGTCACGCCGGCCTGTTCACCGACATGCCCCACGGCCTTTGCCATGACGAATCCACAACACGCCTCAAGCCGTCCACCACTGGATGCAGAGGACATTCCCGCCTGTCGCTGCGGGTCAGACCTTGCCGGCATCAGGGCGCGTGCCGGCGAAGCCTTCATGCGGAGCGCCGAGCCGGCCATCGCTCCATTCGGGTCAGTTCGGCCCGTTGCGTCCTTGGTTCGTTGTGAATCCTGGCAGGGGCACGGCTGCGCCTCGGGCTTCCTGGCTGCAACCGTCCGGCGCAAACAATTTCCCCTGCGCTGCGCGCATTCCTCGCGGGACAAATTCTTTGCGCCTCCCGGTCCTCCACGCTGTTGCGGCCGCTACGCGATGCAGCCCGCCCGTCCCCCGCCGACCGGATCACAACAAGGACGCGATGGGCGCGACCTTGGCAACCCGAAAGGAGCAAACATCATGGCCAACATCGGCACCTTCACCGCACAGAACGACGGCTTCACCGGCACGGTCCGCACCCTGACGCTGAACGTCAAGGTCAAGTTCGTCCCCAACGACAAAGGCAGCGAGAATGCCCCCGACTTCCGCATCCAGGCGGCGGGCGGCTACGACATCGGCGCGGCATGGAAGAAAGTCAGCCAGGCCGAGCGGCCCTACCTGTCGGTGACGCTGGATGATCCGTCGTTCCCGGCGACGATCTACGCCCGCCTGATCGAAGAAGAAGACGGCTCGCACAACTTGATCTGGTCGCGCAGCAAACCGGCGGCCTGACAGCCGCCCCGGCGCCCCGCCCACCGTGGCGGGGCGCTCTTCTCGCTACGACTCGGATGCCGCCAGGCGGCGTTCCGTCTCCGCCATCAGCTCGGTCGAACTGCACCCGAGCGCTCGCGCGATCTTGAGGATGAGCGCGAGCGTCGGCATGTGCTCGCCGCGTTCCACCTTGCCCATGTGCGAGCGCTCGACGCCGGCCAGATGCGCCAGCGCCTCCTGCGCCACACCATGCTCCGTGCGCAGCGCACGCACCGCCTCGCCGAAAGCCCGTGCCGGCTCGGCCTCGAAGGTGGTGGCGCCGGCCGGTCGGCCGCGCTGGATTGGACGCTTCTGCATACACAGAAGCGTCGATTCACGGCACAATTAAAACCACGTTAAAGATAACTCTTTCCTCGCTTTTACCCTACGATTCGAGCACTTGCTGCTGGCCCGCCGGGCCGGCTTTGGGTGGATGCGCAAAGGCGGATTGCCGCCTTCGTGCTTCCGTTGATTCGGTGATTGCCGCGAGTGCGCTTCCGTGAGCTTCTGCAAATACGCTTCGCCTGCTTCAAGGTTTTCCGTACTTCCACGAATCCGGCTTTGCGGATTGGTGTGCAAGCACATGCGTGCATCGTCGGCTTCGTGCGAATCAGTGCCGCTTTCCCGGTTCACCCCACAGCGAACAAGCACGCGAGCCTGGCGCACGCCGCTTGCCGTCAACCCCGGCCCGCACCGGACCGTGTTGGGGTATGACGGCCGCGCTTGGCGCGTGCGCCTTCTGTCGCCTCGCTCCGCCGTGGAGCGAACCCTTCAAGAGGAAGCGACCATGAAGACACTCATTACCGACGAACAACGCGCGCAACTGCTCGCCAACGGCCGCGCTCGCGCCGAAGGCGCGGGCATCGACCCGCTGCCGGTGGTCAAGCTGTTCACCCCGGACGCACACGCAACCTGGCTGCTGACCGAACTCGATCCCGAGGATGGCGACACCGCCTACGGCTTGTGCGACCTGGGCCTGGGTATGCCGGAGGAAGGCACCGTGCGGCTGTCCGAGCTGGCGTCCATCGTCGGGCCGCTGAAGCTGCCCGTCGAACGTGATCTGTACTTCGTCGCCACACGCACGCTGTCGGAATACACGCGGTTGGCACAGCGCAACGGGTCGATCATCGACTGACCGGCCCCGCTGGCCCGCAATCGCGGGCCAGCACAGCGCTGCCAAGCGCGGCGCACTGTGTCTATTTCGGTCTGAGTTCAGACCGCCCGCGCATCAATCGCCACTCATGCACCGGCGAAGTGCGGGCATGACCAAAACAGTCCTGATTGCCGCTGCGGCTTGCGGCATCGTGTCCATTGCTGCGCACCATCATTGTTCGCGCAGCCGTCGCATTCGGACGACCTGTGCAATGCCCTGGAGCCAATCGGTCTTGACACCGCCAGTTTAGCGAGTACCCGTGACGATACGCCGATGAAGCCGTAGCTCCCCCTGACGCCCGTGGCGACGAGCCCTGCTGTCCGACAGGAGGCTGCGTCATGGCAGAGTCCGATCATTGGCGCCCCGGTGCCGCTTACCTTTACGTCCTGCACCTGGACGGCCCCGCGTTGGCATGGGAATACTTGCGCCGCCACCCCGACTATCGGCGCGACTGGCTGCGCCGTCGCCGTCATCCCGGAGCGGCCCAGCACTGGGGCCTGCGCCTGCTGGAAGACCCGGCCCTGGATGCGCGCGACGCGCACCCGGCCTGGTTTCCCGACCACGACAGTGTGGTGCAGCTCTATCCCGACACCGATCCACCGCCCGATGCCGAACGCTTTGCGTTCTGGCATCTGCCAGGTCGCAAGCACCTGATCCACGATGGACGGCGGCTGGTGCTCGCCACGCGCTGGGCCGGCTGCTGTCTGCGCCTGGCCTTCGCGTCCGATCTGGCGGATGGCATGGCCTTCGCCTATGCCGTGCGCGCATCGCCCGATCCTTGTTCGCGTTGCCGCGCACTGGTGGGCGAGCTGGACAAACTGGTGGCGACCGCACCGACAGCATTGGCCGGGCCGCGTCCCTCGACGACTGCGCTGCTGGAACTGCGCACCTTGCAGGCCCTCGACGGCACGCTGGCCGGCGCATCCCTGCGCACCGTGGCGGACGTGCTGTTCGGTGCGGCGGCCGTCACCCGAGACTGGCACGCGGATGGCGCACTGCGCGCTCGCGTGCGCCGCCTGGTGCGGCGGGGCCAGACCTTGATGCGCGGCGGCTACCGCCGTCTCGCGCAGCTTCATCCGCACACGCAGGGACGTTTCGCATCCCTCGCAAAACGTCCCTGAGCACAGCGCCTTTCTTTTCTGAGACTGCCTCCATCCGGCCGCGCTGTTGTGGTCGGCGATTCAGACCGATGGAGGTTCACGCCATGAGACCCGCACCGCTGCGGCCGCAAGCCGCCCCCGCTGCCCAGCAGCAGCCCGCCCAGCCTTCGCGCTACCTGACCAACGACGAAGCCGCCGACTACCTGCGCCTGTCGCCGCGCACGCTGGAAAAGCAGCGCGTGATCGGCGGCGGCCCGCGCTTTCGCAAGTTCGGCCGCCGCGTCATGTACGCGGTGGCCGACCTCGACGCCTGGGCCGATGCGCGCAGCTTCGAGGCCACGTCCGATCCCGAGTACGCCGAACGCCATGCCGGCGATTACCGCGATGGCCGCTGACAGCCGGCGCGCGGGTGGCCCTCGTCGTGTCCAGCTCGGAGAAGGAGCGCGAACAGCTCGACCTGTTCCGTGCGCTGCCGGGCGACATGGCGCCGCGCGACGCACAAGACCTGATGGCCTATCCGTTCTTCTCGCTGGCGAAATCGCGCCGCACCGCGCCGATCGACTTCCGCTCCGGCGGCGTCACCGTGCGCGTGGAAGGCACGCAGGAGCACGGCATCGCCACCATCTGGGATGCCGACATCCTCATCTGGGCCGCCAGCCAGATCGTCGAAGCGCGCGACGCAGGCATTCGCCCATCGCGCAGGATGCAGGCCACGCCCTACGAGATCCTGCGCTTCATCGGGCGCGGCACGTCGCTGCGCGACTACCAGCGCTTGAAGGCTGCGCTGGATCGCCTGCAATCGACCACGATTGCCACCTCGATCCGCGAGACGACCGGGCGGCGCCTGCACCGCTTCTCGTGGATCAACGAGTGGAAGGAGCGGACGGACGCCAAGGGCGTGCCGCTCGGCCTCGAACTCATCCTGCCGGACTGGTTCTTTGCCGGCGTGCTGGACGAAGCCCTGGTGCTCACCATCGACCCGGCTTACTTCAAGCTCACCGGCGGCATCGAGCGCTGGCTGTACCGCCTGGTGCGCAAGCACGGCGGCAAGCAGCGCGACGGCTGGCAGTTCGACTTTCCCTACCTGTACCGCAAGTCCGGCAGCCTGGCGCAGCCGCGCGACTTCGCCCGCGACCTGCGCCTGCTGGCCGCGCGCCAGTCGCTGCCCGGCTACGTGCTGTCCGTCGAACGCTGGCCCGGCACACCGGAAATCCTCGCCTTTCGTCCCGTGCCGTCCACGGCACGTTGATAACCGTGGGGATGAAAGCGGGACAAGCTGTGAATGGGCTCGTGCTATCGGGCGCGCCGGGGCTCGTGCTATCAGGCGCAGCGGTATCGTGCTATCAGGCGCGCAAATCGCCGCTAACTTCAGCGGCCGCAAGGGTTTTTCCGGCCCTTAACTTTATATCTAACTTTAAAAGCTCTCTAACGAATAACAAGAGCTTGTTATTGGCGCGGTGGATAACCGCCGAAGGTCAACAGCAACAGCGTTTTTCAGGCCGTTCATCGAGCCGCCTTCCGCAAAGGAGGGCTGCGCCATGATCGTCGCCTTGCTCAACCAGAAAGGCGGTGTCGGCAAGACCACGCTCGCCACCCACATCGCCGGTGAACTCGCGCTGCGCGGTCAACAGGTCATCCTGCTGGATTCCGACCCGCAAGGTTCATCGCTCGACTGGACACAACGGCGCAGCCAGCAGGGGCTACCACGGCTGTTCAGCGCCGTGGGCCTCGCACGCGAAACGCTGCACCAGGAAGCGCCGGAGCTGGCACGCCGCTGCGATCACATTGTCATCGACGGCCCGCCACGCATCGCCGCACTCGCGCGCTCCGCGCTGCTGGCGGCCGACCGCGTGCTGGTGCCGGTGCAACCGAGTCCCTACGACCTGTGGGCCAGCGCCGAGATGGTGGCATTGATCCGCGAGGCGCAACTGTTCAGGCCAGCGCTTCGCGCGGCCTTCGTCATCAACCGGCGTGTGGTGCGCACCGTCATCGGACGCGAAGCGCGTGGCGCACTCGCCGAGCAGCCGCTGCCCGCACTGCACGCGGAAATCCGCCAGCGCATCGTCTTCGCCGACAGCGTGGCCGCTGGGCGGCTTGCACGAGAAACCGCGCCAGACAGCGCTGCTGCACGCGAGATCACGGCGCTGACCGACGAGCTGCTGAGGTGGTCGCCATGAGTAGCAAGCGCATCGCCATCGGCGTGCGACCGCCGGCGAATCCGCAGGCCGAGGCCTGGATTCGCCAAGGCGACGCCAACGGCGTCCAGAAAAGCGACCTCTACACCGCGCGCCTGACCCTCGATGTAACGCCCTCCATGCGCGCCCGCATCAAGGTATCGGCCTTCACGCAGGGCGTGACGGTAGCCGAGCTGCTGCGTGCGCTGCTGGAACGCGAGTTCCCGGAGCACACGCCATGAACCCCGCCACGCAGGCGGTCATGGCTGCGCCACCGTCTTCACCGCAGCCGCTCGCATCACTCGACAGCCGCGTGCCGCTCACGCGCGTGTCGCTCGCCTACATCGAGCAGCGCATCAATCTCTATCTGCGCTTCGGCCATCCAGCTCGCACCGTGCAGCTCGACCGCTGGCGGCGCTGCGCGGTGTTCCTGCCGGCGGCGGTCTTTTGCCGCATCCGCTGGGAATCGAACGACTACGGCACCGTGCGCTGGCAGCTCCTGGTGCTGCAAGCCTGCACGCCGCTGGATGCCATGCAGAACATCCCCGGCATTCGTCCTGGTGCGCGCCTGCTGCTGCACGCCGAAGGCGAACAGAAAACGCGATCCGTGCTCGCACGGATCGACGCCATCGAAGCGCTGGGCATCGACCCCGCCGACGTGTCGCCCGCGTACTGGCGCACGCTCGGCAACCGTCTCGCCGCACGCCTGCCGCTGCCGGACTACACCGCCGAACGTCATGCGGCCTGGCTGGCCGGGAGGGCACTGCAATGAACATCACGACCGTCACCACAAGCGCCGTTCCTCGCTCGCGCCATCGCGCGCGCCTCGCACTGGCTGCACTCGCTGCCTGCGGCCTCGCTGCGCTGGCCTGGGCGGCCTTCGTGCAGCCATCGGCGCGCATCGTCTACAACCCGTCCGACAGCGTGCCGGTCGGCTGGTATCGCATCGAACCGGCGCGCGCGCTGCACGTTGGCAGCATCGTGCTGACCACCTTGCCGGCAGACGCCGCCGCGCTCGCCGCGCAGCGCGGCTATCTGCCGTCGCACGTTCCGCTGCTCAAACGTGTTGGCGCGGTCGCGCCGCAACACGTCTGCATCGTGAATGGCATCGTGCGTATCGACGGCGTGCCCATAGCCGCCGTGCTGCGCACCGATCGCTGGGGCCGGCCGCTGTCATCCTGGCCACAGTGCCGTCCGCTCGCCGATGATGAGCTGTTCCTCCTGAGCAACACCAACCCGGCATCGTTCGACAGCCGTTACTTCGGGCCGGTCAGCGCCGTCGCCGTGCTCGGCGTGGCGCGACCGATCCGCCTGGAGCCACAGCCGTGACGGCGCACAGCAGCGCGCCGTTCGGCATGTCGTTCCCGTGTTCAGGCCGGTGCAGCGCGTGTGCGTTCGCACCGCGCAGCAACCGGCATTCCCCCGTGCAGACAGCTTGCCCTGAGCGCGCCATGCCGCAGGCATGGCGGGCGCTCGCCGGCGGCCAAGCTGCGCTATGCGCAGCGCCGCCGGGGCATCGCCCCCCCCGTGCCGTCAGGCCGGGGGAAGATGCAGGGCAAGATTGAAGGGTGCGGCACCACGGTGCGCACAAAGCCAGTCTGCACGTGGGGTTGGCGCGGCACGCGCCCTATCGCGGCACCGTGCCGCGAGCAGCGTCAATGCCGCACGGGCATTGGCGAAACCGCGTGCATCACGCCCTGTGGTGCGCTGCACTTCGCCGGAGCTGCCGCATGAGCCGGCGCAGCAATGACGACGCCGACCGCTTCCGCCTGCGCCCCGGCGCGCCGAAGCAGCGCGGCGATGCCTTCGTCTCCAAGGTGCTGCGCCAGGCCAGCAAAGCGGCCAATGCCACCGGCGGCAAACGCGGCAAGGCACCCGGTTCGCGGTTGGGGCGCGGCCACGTCGCCGCGCGCTTCACCGGGCAGTCGCTGTCCGCGACCTCGCGCCGCGCCACCGTCAAGGTGCGGTTGGTGTATCTCAAGCAGGCCGGCGCGCGTTCGACCATCACGCACCTGCGCTACATCGAGCGCGAAGGCGTCGGCCGCGACGGCGAGCCGGGGCAGGCGTACAGCACGACCACCGACGACGCCGACCTGGCCGCCTTCGAGGAACGTGGCCGCGAGGACCGTCACCAGTTCCGCTTCATCGTCTCGCCGGAAGATGCCGCCGAGCTGGAAGACCTGCGGCGCTACACCCGCGACCTGATGACCCGCATGGAAGCCGATTTGGGCACGAGACTCGATTGGGTTGCCGTCGATCACTGGAACACCGACAACCCGCACACCCATGTCGTCTTGCGCGGCAAGGACGACACCGGCAAAGACCTCATCATCTCGCAGGAGTACATCACGCGCGGCATGCGCGAACGTGCCGCCGAACTCGCCACCGAATGGCTCGGGCCTCGCACCGAGCTGGAGATCCAGCGCAGCATGGCGCGCGAGGTGGAACAGGAACGGTGGACGGGGTTGGACCGTACCCTACAGCGTGAAGCGGCGGACGGCCTGGTGCATGTCGAACACTTCAACGAACCCCGGCTGCAACGCCAGCGCCTGCTGCTGGTTGGCCGCCTGCAACGCTTGCAGCGCATGGGACTAGCGAGTGAAAGCCAGCCTGGTGTGTGGGCCGTTCATGCCGACGCGGAACCAACGCTGCGCGCGATGGGCGAGCGCGGCGACATCATCCGCACCATGCAACGGGCCATGAGCGGCCAGCCGCGCGAGCTGGCTGTCTTCGAGCCAGGTGAGGACGGCCGAACCGTCATCGGCCGGGTGGCCGCCAAGGGGCTGGCCGACGAACTGCTCGACCGGGGCTATCTGATCATCGACGGCGTGGATGGCAAGGCCCACTATGTCGCGCTCAACGCCCGCGACGCACCCGGCAACTACCCGACCGGCGCTGTGGTGGAAGTGCACGGTTCCGCCGAGGTGCGGACGGCGGACAGGAACATCGCCGCGCTGGCGAGCGATGGGCTGTATCGCACCGATCATCACCTGGCGATTGCACAAGGTCAGGCGCAGGCCGGCCGCGATCCGCAGGAAGTCGTTGCGGCCCATGTCCGTCGGCTGGAAGCCCTGCGCCGGGCCGGTATCGTGGAGCGTGTGGCCGAGGGGCTGTGGAAGGTGCCGGACGATCTGCCCGCACGCGGGCATCAGTATGACGCGCAGCGCCTGGGCGGCGTGGCCGTGGAGTTGAAATCGCACCTGCCCATCGAGCGGCAGGCTCACGTGATCGGGGCTACCTGGCTGGATCAGCAGTTGATCGGTGGCGGCAAGAGATTTGGAGATTTTGGCTTTGGCAGCGAGGTCAAGGACGCGCTACAGAATCGGGCAGATTTCCTGGCCAAACAGGGACTGGCCGAGCGGCGCGGCCAGCGGGTGATCCTGGCGCGCAACCTGCTGGCGACGCTGCGCAATCGGGAACTGACGCAGGCCGCGCAGGACATTGCCACCGAAACCGGGCTGGAGCATCGCTCAGTGGCCGACGGGCAGCGCGTGGCCGGCATCTATCGGCGCAGCATCATACTTGCCAGCGGGCGCTATGCGATGCTCGATGACGGCATTGGGTTCCGTCTGGTCCCGTGGCGGCCGGTGATCGAACAGAGACTGGGACAGCAGATCGCCGCCACGGTGCGAGGCGGTGGCGTGTCGTGGGAAATCGGACGTACCAAGGGCATATCCGTCTAGTGTCGGATGCCCCATGCAGCTCCACGTCTCGAAGCCGGCGTCAATCGCGCGGCGGGTGGCCTGCTGATCGCCGAGCGCTTCCGTTTGTGTTCGCACGCCCTAGCACGATCTCAACTTGACGCGCCAGATCAGCTTCCTGGTGCAACCAAGCGCGAAAAGCTAGAAGTGCCGGATCTTCCTTTCGAATAGCGCGGTATTCTAGAAGCCAACTCCCGACTGTGTGCGCGACGATCGGGAATGGCGCGACCAACCGGCCCGCTGCCAGGGCGTCGCTGACGTAAGGGATTTGAGCGATAGCGACTCCGACCCCGTCGAGCGCTGCCTGCATCGCCATGACGTTGCTCTCGAATGACACCTCACCGGCGGGGTGCAGGGGGAAACCTAAGCCCGCCGCTTCGAACCAGTGTGGCCATTCATTAGGCATGTCGGATACGACGATGAGAGTCGCGTTGCGCAAGTCGTCAGGCGAGCGCAGCGTCGATGCGAGCTTCGGCGTGCAGACCGGCACGACGGTGCTCGGGAATAAGCGTTCTGCATTGTAGCCCGGCAACGCGTCGGTATCGCGTCGGATAGTGCAGGTCCAGTCATCACGTACCGGGCGAGTTGCGCCACCCGTCGCCATGCGCACTTCGACGTCGGGATAGCTGCGATAGAAGTTTGCCAGTCGCGGGATCAGCCAAGTGATCGCGAGGGTTGGACCGACTCCAACCGTCAGCACCGGGCCACTACGCATCGCCGTAACGCTTTCAGTGAGCCGGGTGATGGAATCGAAAGCATCAGTCAGACCGGACAGCAGCGCCTGCCCTTGCGCAGTCAACTCTAGCGCGTTCGCATGTCGCCGAAACAGAGGAAAACCAAGACGATCCTCCAGCAAGCGGACCAAGCGGCTTACCGCAGTTTGAGTGACGTTCAGCTCTCTTGCCGCAGCGGTGAAACTGCCATGCCGGCCAGCTGCCTCAAAAGCCCGCAGTCCGTTCAGCGAGGGTAATTGCCGCATCATGTGAGACCCCAATTTTTTCTTGGGGACATGCTAAGTTAAAAGCGTTTGTCTGACAATGGTCTCCACCTTAATATTCCTTGATTGAAAGATATATTTCAGATTTCTTACGGAGGCGCGCATGCACTATCCCGCTGATTCAGGCTCTGTTTTCAACGGGCTATCGTCAGTGCAACGTCCGGTTCCAGTCGGACCCGACATTTGGGCATCTCAGAGCGTTGGGAGGCAATGTGTGACCAAAGGCGCTCTCTTCAGCATCGTCATTGCGACAACAGGAGTTTTATGTATGGCTTACACCCAACCGGCTTTCGCCCAGGAAAAGCGAGGCGTGATACCGCATGCGCCGCTGCTGAGAACAGCCGTGCCCGATACGGCGA
Organism: Azoarcus sp.; assembly: GCA_013911595.1. Classification (GTDB taxonomy): domain Bacteria; phylum Pseudomonadota; class Gammaproteobacteria; order Burkholderiales; family Rhodocyclaceae; genus Pseudazoarcus. The sequence goes on along the minus strand of JACESY010000026.1, from coordinate 13,750 downwards.
ACCAGGAAGTCGCCGTCTATCACGTCGAATATGAGCCGGGCGGTACCAATCCCCGGCACCTGCATCCGGCTGCGATCACCTTCCACATCCTTTCCGGCACTGGCATCTGGCAGGAGGAAGGTAAGCCGCCAGTCACTCTACGCGCCGGCGATAGTCTGCTCGTTCCGGCCGGCACCACTCACGCGCACTGGAATCCCAGTGCGACTGAAAAGCTCCGCTTTCTCGAATTCATAGTGGCTGAAAAGGACAAAGGACGGTCCATTCCAAAGCCATTGAAAGACTAGGATGCAATTGCGTGAAGCGATGCGGAATCTACTCACGGCGACGGCGGCTGTCGCTGTGATCCTCGCCTGCGGGCCCGCTGTCGCACAGGATTCCGTCAGCGCCCGGCTGGAGGCGCTGCAGGCGGAAATCAGCAAGCTGCAGAACGAAGTCGCGACCCTGAAAGGGGACGTTGCGGAGGGGCGGGAAGAAGCCAGAGGGGCCGCCGAACAGGTGGTTGCGGCCAGAACGGCGACGCCCGCCGACGCACCTAGCGTCCGGGTGTCCTCCAGCAACCGGCCGACGATCTGTAGCCCCGACGGACGAAACTGCATCTCTCTCACGAGCCGCCTGCAGCTCGACTTCGGCGGTTACAACTACCGGCCGAACACCATAGCCACGACGCCGCAGGACCTTGTCGGCGGCGCGATCGCGCGCCGAGCGCAGTTTGGCGTTATCGGCACGTTCCTGGACGACTGGGAGTACAACCTCGTCTTTGAGGGCGGCGGGTCCGGCGGCGCCACCAGCGCGGTCTTCGACAAAGGTTACCTTACCTATAGCGGTTTCAAACCATTCAAGATCTGGGGCGGCATTCTCAGCGTGCCTTACATGCTCGACCGAGCGACAAGTAACAACAACATCACCTTTATGGAGCGAGCCGCGCCCGTGGAAGTCGCCGCCGGCATCGGCGGAGCCACGCGTTCCGCTTTCGGCATTACCGCCAACGACCGGCAATGGTGGGCCGGCGCCTTCCTGACGGGACCGGCCTCCGGCAGGACATCGCACGATGCAAGGCAGACCGCCGCGACCGGACGGGTGGTGTTCCTGCCAGTTCTGACCGACAGCGCCTCGCTCCTGATCGGCGGCGACGTGCAGTACCTGTTCGATGCGCCGACGGGCGCCTCGGAACTGAACCTGCGAGACCGGATTGAGATGCGCATCGACGGCAACCGCATCTTGGGCACCGGTCCTCTTCCGATCGACTCCGCGCGCGTCTTGAGCGCGGAACTGGCCGGAACACTGGGCAGCTTCCACTTCCAGGGCGAATATTTCGATTTCAACGTCGAGCGGACCCCCGGCAACGGGCCCAGCCTCGACTTCAGTGGTTACTACATCCAGGGTGGCTACATCCTCACCGGCGAGAAGCGAAGCTACAGCGCAAGCTCCGGCTCTTATGGGAGCGTTGCGCCAAGTCGTCCCTTCGACTGGAGGATGGGCGACTGGGGCGCATGGGAGATTGCTGCGCGCTACAGCATGATTGATCTCAACGACAGGGACATCTTCGGCGGCCGGCAGGAGAACCTCACGCTCGGCCTGAACTGGTATGTGAACAGCAACATCCGCTTCATGCTTAATTACATCAACGGCACGGTGGACAAGCGAACGGGTGGCGGTGGCGACATTGGCGCGAGGTACCAAGCCGTTGGTGCCCGCACGCAGATCGCGTTCTGACCTCCATCCACGAAAGACCAAGGAATGACCGCCGCATCGACGCCTCTTCCTTGACCTACAGCGACGTGCCCCGCGCGAACACGAAGCTGCAACGTTCGCTAGTTCCAGCGCTGGGTTGAGGCGGTGCTGTTGCTCCTCGCACCTCTGACTGGGGACACCATCTTTACGGCTAACGCAAATGATGGCGATCAAGGCTAAGGCTTCCACAACGATCGAAGCAGTCGGTGGTGCTATCACACAAAGGAGATCGTCCAGTGGAATTTCGTCATCTGCGTTGCTTTCTGGCCGTTGCTGAAGAACTCCACTTTGCCCGTGCCGCTGAGCGGCTACACATCGAGCAGTCACCTCTATCACGTGCTATCAAGGAACTGGAAGAGGAGTTGGGCGTGCAGCTCTTTGTGCGCACTACTCGCAGCACGCGCTTGACTCTCGCCGGAAAGCTGTTCCTCAATCACATTCCGCGCGTGTTTGCAGTCCTGGAGCAGGCGCGTGAAAGCGTGAAATCGGCTACCAATGGCTTTCACGGGCAGTTGCGCATTGCTTTGTCTGATGGCATCACACCATCGCGCCTGCCGGCGCTACTGGCACGTTGCCGCGAAGAATATCCAGAAATCGAAATCCGGCTCTTCGAAGTGCCGCTGGATCAGCAGATCAAGGGCCTGCATGATGATCTGTACGACGCGGGCTTTTCCATGGCCGATGAGGCCGGCGACGGCATCATCGTCAATCCAGTTTGGGAAGACCAGTTGATGGTAGCCGTGCCCGCGCGTCATCCCGTGCTGGCTTACAAACGAATTCCGCTGGAAGAAGTGCTGCGCTACCCGATCGTGCTGGGTGATCCCGCAGCATGCGAAGGCCATGCTCGCCAAGTTGATCGCATCCTGCGCCGACAGGAACGGGAGCCGCTGATCGCGCAGCGTGTGGCGACGTTCGACGTGATGATGATGCTGGTATCGGCCGGCTTGGCATTGGGCCTTGCGGGTGGCGCGCACATCGCATTCAGTCGTGAGCTAGGCGTCGTGGCGCGCCCGCTTGCGGGACAGCCACCCTTGTTGACTACTTACCTGCTTCGTAGGGACGCCGAACCGTCGCAGATGCTGGCTCGCTTCATTGAACGGCTGGCGTCCATGGAGTCGAACGATCCTGATTGGCCTGCATCCTCAAAATCTGGTGCTTTGAAGGATATCGAGCTATGAAGAAGATCATCCTGCTTCTGCTCGCTTTGATGCTAACCGCATGCGGTCAGTCAAACCCGATCGCGACCAAGACCACCATTGAAACGGTGGAGTCCCTTGCAGCTAATCCCGAGCGCCTCAAAGAGCTGCGTCAGCAATGCAAGCTGGAACGAGCCAAGCTGGGCAATGAGTTGTGCAACCGGGTTTCTGAGGCAACGCGCAAGCGCTTCTATGGCGACGGCAAGGTGCCGTATACATCACTGGAGAATCCGCCCAAATTTTGATTGTAGGCAGTTCGCCACGAATCATTTAATTTCTGTCAAACACGCCGCAATGCGCCATCGCTTGCGGCTTTTTTTCTGCCTACGCCCCTGCGCGAGTTCTTGCTTTTTGTTCGACCTTTCTCCCGATAACGGTCTTTGACCGGCACTGACCCGGCACCGATCCTGACACCAGCGGCACGTTGAACGCAGTGCGCGCAGGGGAAATCGGAGGCCGGGAGATGCAAGGGACGAACGTGTTGTTCGGTCAGATTGCCGTGGTATTCAGCATCGTGATCGCCGGAGTGTGGAGCGCCACACAATGGACAGCTGAGACCCTTGGTTATCAGATACGTCTTGGCTCGCCGTGGTTCGATTTCCTTGGCACGCCGATCTACCACCCGTGGAAGCTGTTCGAGTGGTGGTTCCTTTTCGACGCCTATGCGTCGCACGTCTTTGACATTGGTGGCGCCATCGCGGGCGGAAGCGGCTTGGTGGCCGGGCGTGTCCGAATTTTTGTGTAAACGGGATGTTGTTTACGCCTGAGGGATCCGCTCCTCAAACTGGATGGTAAATCGAGTCAGGGCGGCCTTCCAATCGCGGATCGGCATGGTCCATTTCTGGCTGATGTTGCGCAGCGCCAGATAGAACAGTTTGAGCAGGGCCTCGTCGCTCGGGAAGGAGCCTCGGTTCTTGGTCAGTTTGCGCAGGCTCATATTGACCGACTCGATGGCATTGGTGGTGTAGATCACCTTCCGGATCTCGGGCGGATAGTCGAAGAACGGGATGAGCCTTGCCCAGTTACGGCGCCAGGACTGCCCGATGGGCAGATAGTCGGCATCCCACTTGGCCTCAAACTCCCCGAGTCGCTGCTCGGCCTCTTCGGCGGTGGCCGACTGGTAGATGCGCTTGAGGTCGGCCGCCACCTCGGGCCGGCGCTTCCATGATACGTAGTTGAGGCTGTGGCGCACCATGTGCACGATGCACAACTGCACCGCTGCCTGCGGGAAGACGGCCTCGATGGCCTCGGGAAACCCCTTGAGCCCATCGACGCAGGCGATGAAGATGTCTTGCACGCCCCGGTTACGCAACTCCGTCACCACCTGCAGCCAGAACTTGGCCCCCTCGCTCTGGGCCAGCCACAGGCCCAGCACCTCCTTCTCGCCGTTCAGGCTCACGCCGATGGCCAGATACACCGCCTTGACCCGCACCGCCCCCTCGCGCACCTTCACGTGGATGCAGTCCAGATAGACGATGGGGTAGAGCGGATCGAGCGGCCGGGCCTGCCAGGCTTTGACCTCCTCGGCCACCGCGTCGGTGATCGAGGAAATCAGGCTGGGGGAGACTTCGGTGCCGTACATCTCCTCCAGATGGGCCTGGATCTCGCGCACCGTCATGCCCCGCGCGTACAGCGAGATCACCTTGTCGTCAAAGCCGCTCCAGCGCGTCTGGTGCTTGGGGATGAGCTGCGGCGTGAAGGTGCCGTGACGGTCGCGCGGCACTTCGATGGGCAACTCGCCAAACTCCCCCTTGAGCGTCTTGCGACTCTTGCCGTTGCGGGTGTTGCCGGACGCATTGGCCACCGGCTCGTGTTTGCTATGACCAAGGTGTGCGGCCAGCTCCGCATCGAGCGCCTTCTCGACCAGCAGCTTGGTCAGCTGCTTGAGCAGCCCGTTCTCGCCAATCAGGTCCTCGGGTTTCTGATACCCCGCCAACAGGCTGCTCAGCAGCGCTTCGGGTACTTCGTGCTTCTTCGTGCTCATGGTGTCTCCGGACAAGACGGCAGTCTCCTGCCAAAAGTCCGATTACACAAAATTCAGCACACGCCCATATCACAGGCCACCTGAAATACCTCGTGCGGTTCGCCGGTGGCGCGGCCACCGAATTCCAGCGTGACAACGGGTGCCACATACCCGGTACCTTGCGCTAGGGCTGGGTAGTGTAGGAACAGCTTGTCGTTCTCTTGGCCGCCGAGTTCGAGTCGGGCGTCCAGACGCTCGCGCGTCAGGGCCGCCTGAATCACCGGCTGCACGTTCTGCGTGATCCACTCAGGTAGCCGACGCCGCACGGCCTGCGTCCATTTGCCGGCTTGGCTGCGACTGGCCGGCAACTCTCCGTCGTGGCCGATCAGGTCCGGGATCAGCTTGCGGATGTCGTAGGTCAGGTCGATGTCTTCGGAGAAGCGGTCGATGACCTTGTAGACCTTCGACAGTGACGTGCCACCCTTGAAGGTCAGGTCGGCTGACAGCGGCGACTCGAACAGGGCGCGCAACTCCACACCACCCACACGTCCTTTTCGAGCAGATGGGCCGGACGGCCGGTTTCAGCGCGCCCGTGTTCCAGCGCTTCGTGTTGATCCTTCTTGCTCAGAGCAAAGAAAGATTCAGCCACGAGCGGCTTCCTTGCCGATGGCTTGCGCCATCCAGCCGGGTAGCGTCGCGCGCGCCAAGGTCAGTGCCTTCCATTCGGAACGAGGCAAGGTGCGACGAAGCGACGCCAGCGACTCATCGGCGTGCGTCGGCCCGATCCAGGCCAGTGCGCGCACGGCCGAGCCTGCCGGCCGCGTGCCTAGCGCCAACATCCAGCGCGGCGCGTGCTTCACCAGCACTTCCGAGCGCCCGAGCTTCAACTTCCGGGTCCGGCCGGAGGTCAGGTAGACCTCACGGATGGGAACCTGCTGCGTCAGGCCCAGGACATTGGCGGCACTGGCGCCGTGCGGCACGACGATCTCGCCGCTCTGCTCGGCCAGCGCCCTGACGACCTTCTCGGGAGTGGGAGCGCGAGAACCGAAGCGACCGGAAATCGGGGCAGCGTAGGCGCCGCGCGCTACGCGCAGCAGCTTGCCGGCCTTGGCCAATCGAGAGAACGCCTGATCTACCGCCGATCGGCTTCCCAAGTGCAGGAACTCCTTGGGCGACAGGACGCCTCCCTCGGGGAGGGATCGCGCTTGTTGCAGGATGGTCTCGGGCAGCGTGTTCATAGGACACCTCTTAAGGTGAGAAATGATACATCAGTTTCTGACATCTTGAAAGCAGCATGGTCCCACTGATCTGGTGACGGATTGGTGGGGTGGGATAAGCGGGCCTTGACCGTTACGCTGCGCCGCATCCGCGAAAGCGCAGGTCGGTGGCCTGCGCTTTCGCGTCTTGGGGGAGGGCTATGGTTTGCGGGCGCCTTGTCATATCATTCAAGCAAGCCTCATCAGAGGCCCGCTTGGGTACGCTCAGGCCCGCAACCGCGTTGCTCCTATGTGGCTCCTGGCCTACAAGAGCCGGACTGGCCAGGGAGCTGGCACAAACGCCCAAGCCCTTGTCACACTTAGACTTCAGCCGATGCGCTGCCGTTTATGGAGTGCTTGACATCGGCCCTTTTTTGTTCCACCGAAACGCGAAACGGCACCCCGCAGGGTGCCGTTTGGCGTGTCTTGGGGCGACATACGGGAATCGAACCCGTGACACCTGGAGCCACAATCCAGTGCTCTACCAACTGAGCTAATGCCGCCGCTGTTGCGTGCAGCGCAGTCCGGAAACCGCGATGCGAAAACCTTGTTCTGGTCTGCCCGGCAGGGATCGAACCTGCAACCCCCGGCTTAGAAGGCCGGTGCTCTATCCGATTGAGCTACGGGCAGATCCGGCCGGGCCTTCCGGGGCGAGCTGGTCGGGGTGGAGGGATTCGAACCCCCGACATCTTGCTCCCAAAGCAAGCGCGCTACCGGACTGCGCTACACCCCGAGAGCCGCGCATTCTACACAGCACCCACAGGCACGTCAAACAACACCGGAGCATTTCTCGATCAGCCGCAAATGCGCGTCAGGAGCGTTTTTGCGATGATGTCGAAGGACATGTCATTGCGCTTGTGCATCGCGATGCTTTCTGCTATTAAAGCGCCTTCTCTTGACAAACCGGTCAAATCGCATGTCGGACGAGTCGCTGAATCGAAACTTCGCCCCCTACGCCGCCGATGACGGCGAGGAATACATGAACGAAGCGCAACTGGCGCACTTCCGTTCGATTCTCGAAGCCGCGCGGCAGACGATGATGGAAGACATCGACCGCACCGTACATGCCTTGCAGGATGAGGCGACTGTCTTCGCCGATCCGAACGACCGGGCCAGCCAGGAATCGGACATCGCGCTGGAACTGCGCAACCGCGATCGCGAGCGCAGACTGATCAAGAAGGTCAACGAGGCCCTCACACGCATCCGTGAGGGCGAGTACGGCTATTGTGACAACTGCGGCGTAGAGATCGGCCTGCGCCGCCTTGAGGCGCGCCCCACGGCGACGTTGTGCATCGACTGCAAGACCCTCGACGAGATCCGCGAACGTCAGATGGGAAAATGAACTCCTGGCGCATCGCCACCAAAAGAAAGGGACGCCGAAGCGTCCCTTTTTCGTTACGTGGCGGGCTGACCGATCACTCGGTCGCTTGCTCTTCGAGCAAGGCCTTCATGCTGAGACGGATCTTGCCGCGGTCGTCGGTCTCGAGAACCTTGACGCGCACCGCCTGGCCTTCCTGCAGGTAGTCCGTGACCGCATTGACGCGCTCGTTGGCGATCTGCGAGATGTGCAGCAGCCCGTCCTTGCCCGGCAGGATGTTGACGATGGCGCCGAAATCGAGCAGGCGCACCACCGTGCCGTCGTAGACGCGTCCCACCTCGGCTTCCGCGGTGATCGACTCGATCTTCGACATGGCCAGTTGCGCGCCTTCCGAGCTGATCGACGAGATCGTGATGGTACCGTCGTCCTGGATGTCGATGATCGCACCGGTCTCTTCCTGCAGCCCGCGAATCACCGCGCCGCCCTTGCCGATCACGTCACGGATCTTCTCCGGATTGATCTTCATCGACATCATGCGCGGCGCGTAGGCCGAAACTTCACCGCGATGCGAGGCCAGTGCGGTCTGCATGATGTTCAGGATGTGCAAGCGCCCTTCCTTGGCCTGGCCCAGCGCAACCTGCATGATCTCCTTGGTGATGCCCTGGATCTTGATGTCCATCTGCAGCGCCGTCACACCGTTTTCGGTACCCGCGACCTTGAAGTCCATGTCACCGAGGTGGTCCTCGTCGCCGAGGATGTCCGAGAGTACGGCAAAGCGATTGCCATCCTTGATCAGGCCCATCGCGATACCCGCGACGTGGTTGCTCATGGGCACGCCGGCGTCCATCATCGCGAGCGAACCGCCGCACACCGAGGCCATCGAGCTTGAACCGTTCGATTCGGTGATCTCGGAGACGACGCGAATCGTGTAGCCGAAATCTTCAGGCTTGGGCAGCACGGCGACCAGCGCACGCTTGGCCAGGCGACCGTGGCCGACTTCGCGCCGCTTGGTGCCGCCGAAACGGCCGGTCTCGCCGGTGCAGAACGGCGGGAAGTTGTAATGCAGCATGAAGTTCTCGCGGTACTCGCCCGCGATCGCGTCGATGATCTGCTCGTCGCGTCCCGTACCCAGCGTCGCGACCACGATGGCCTGCGTCTCGCCGCGCGTAAACAGCGCCGAGCCGTGGGTGCGCGGCAGCACGCCGACCTTGACGTCGATCGGTCGCACGGTGCGCGTGTCACGCCCGTCGATGCGCGGCTCGCCGCTGAGGATGCGCCCGCGCACGATTTCGGCTTCCAGGTCGTGGAGGACGTCCTTGACGACGTTGCTCGACGGCGGATTCTCGGCCGATTCGATCACATCGCCCATGACCTTGGCGCGGATCTCGTTCAGACGCGCGCTGCGCTGTCCCTTGTCGATCAGGTTGAATGCTTCGTTCAGTTCGGCATAGGCGATCTCGCGCACGCGCGCGATCAGGGCCTCGTCACGGGCCGGCGGCTGCCAGTCCCACTCGGGCTTGCCGGCGACCTCGACGAGCTCGTTGATGGCCCGGATCGCGTGCTGCATCTGCTCGTGGCCGAACACGACCGAACCCAGCATGACGTCCTCCGGCAGCTCCTGCGCTTCGGATTCGACCATCAACACGGCGGTTTCGGTACCTGCCACGACCAGATCGAGCTGGCTTTGCTCGAGCTGGCTGCGCGTCGGGTTGAGCACGTAATCGCCGTCGACGTAGCCGACGCGTGCCGCGCCGATCGGGCCGTGGAACGGAATGCCTGAGATGGCCAGCGCGGCCGAAGCACCGATCAGCGCCGGAATGTCGGAATCGATTTCCGGGTTCAGCGACAGCACCTGCACGATGACCTGGACCTCGTTGTAGAAGCCCTCCGGAAAGAGCGGACGGATCGGGCGGTCGATCAGGCGGCAGGTCAGCGTCTCCTTCTCGGTCGGACGACCTTCGCGCTTGAAGAAACCGCCCGGAATGCGCCCGGCGGCATAGAACTTCTCGACGTAATCGACGGTGAGCGGGAAGAAGTCCTGACCCGGCTTGGGTTCACGCTGCGCGACCACGGTCGCGAGCACGACCGTATCGTCCATGTTGACGAGTACCGAACCGCCTGCCTGGCGGGCGATCTCGCCGGTTTCCAGAGTCACGGTATGCGCACCGTAGGCGAATGTCTTCTTGATGGCTTGAGGCACGATGAATTCCTTTCAGAAAAGAGCCGCAGCAGACGACAACTGCGGCCGGCGGCCGGCGGGCCGCACAAACGACAAAGCCGGCACGGTGTGGGTAACCACCGTGCCGGCTCGTCGCGCGGAAGATGCGTCGGGTGCTGTGCGCACGTCCGGCGACTTACTTGCGCAGGCCCAGACGCTCGATCAGGTTGCGATAGCTGTCGGCGTTGCGACCCTTCAGGTAGTCGAGCAGCTTGCGCCGCTGGCTGACCATCTTGAGCAGGCCACGGCGCGAGTGATGGTCCTTGGCGTTGGCCTTGAAGTGGCCGGTCAGGCCGTTGATGCGGGCGGTAAGCAGCGCCACCTGCACTTCAGGCGAGCCGGTGTCGCCCGGCGCGCGCTGGTAATCGGAAACGATCTTGGACTTGGTTACGGTTTCGAGAGCCATGTGGGTGTTTACTCTTTTTTCGATCTTTAAATCTAAGGGGGCGATTATAGCGGGAATTCGGCCCGGAACTCAATCTCGCGGGGCAAATTCGGCGGGGTCGGCTGCCACCAGTCGCCGCGCCCTCAACATGCCGTCCGGGCCGACTTCGCCGAGCCCCAGAAAACGGTTCTTGCAATGCAGTCGAACGGGGCCCGCCGGGGCCGCTTCGGCTCGTAGCACCCTGCCCTGCAGGATCGCCTGCGCCTGTCCGTGGTCGAGTTCGAGCGGCGGGCACGAGAGCAACCGATCGGCGGGCGCGAGCAGATCGCGACGCGCCGGTTCGGATTCGGCCTCGAGCGTGTCGAGGGTCACCGCGTCAGCGACGCCGAACGGCCCGATCGCCGTGCGCCGCAATGCGGTCAGATGGCCCCCGCAACCAAGAGCACGTCCGAGATCGTGCGCAATACTGCGGACATAGGTGCCCTTGCTGCAGCGAACCGCTACGCGAATGTCCGCACCGTCGAAGGCGAGCAGATCCAGACAATGAATGCTTACCCGCCGCGGTGCGCGCTCGACTTCGATTCCGGCGCGCGCATATTCGTACAGCGGCCTGCCGTCACGCTTGAGCGCGGAATGCATCGGTGGAATCTGCTCGATCTCGCCGCGCAGCCCGTCCAGAGCCGCATCCAGCGATGCACGATCCACTGCGACCGGCGCGGTGGCGACGATGCACCCTTCGGCGTCGCCGCTGTCGGTCTCGACCCCGAGCCGGATGGTGGCCTCGTAGGCCTTGTCGGCATCGAGCAGGGTCTGCGAGAACTTCGTCGCCTCGCCGAAGGTCAGCGGCAGCAGCCCGGTCGCCAACGGATCGAGCGTGCCCGTGTGCCCGGCCTTGGCCGCGTTGAGCAGCCGTTTGGCTGCCTGAAGTGCGGCATTGGAGCTGATGCCCTGCGGCTTGTCGAGCAAGAGAACGCCGTCGATGCGCTCGCGCGGGATTCTGCGTGGGGGACGATTCACTTCAGGGCACCTCGAAAACCTAATGCGCGACCGGATTGCAGCGTTGCACGGTGCTCGGATGCTCGCCTACCGATCCGGTATGGCTCGCATCCTGTGCTCCATGCGCCTTGCACTGCTGCCGCTCGCTACGGCCATTCGAGGCAAGCTTCATTCGTTCGTGTCGCGACCGGCCGCGCGGGCCTCGTCCTCGGCGACGACCTCGTCGATCAGCTTGGACATGCGACTGCCGTTCTCGACCGAACTGTCATAGACGAAGTGCAGTTCCGGCGTCGTGTGAATGCGCACGCGGCGCCCCAGCTCACGACGCAGGAAACCGCTGGCACGACGCAGGCCAACGAGGATCTCGGGCAGCCCTTCCTCGCCGGTCATCGACGTAAAGAACACCTTAGCGTGCGCGTAGTCCGCACTGATCTCGACATCCGTGAGCGTGATGAACCCGACGCGCGGGTCCTTCACCTCGGTGCGGATCAGTTCGGCCAATTCGCGACGAATCTGCTCGACGACGCGCTGACTGCGGGAAAATTCCTTGTTGCCCATACCGACTCTCCGCTCAAAGTGTGCGGGCGATCTCCTGGATTTCGTAGACCTCGAGCTGGTCGCCTTCCTCGATCTCGTTGTAGTTCTTCACCGACAGGCCGCACTCGAAGCCGCTGCGCACTTCCTTGACGTCATCCTTGAAGCGCTTGAGCGAGTCCAACGTACCGCTGTGGATCACCGTGTTGTCGCGCAGCACGCGGACCAGCGCGCCACGCTTGATCGTGCCTTCGGTGACGTAGCAGCCGGCCACCGCACCGATCTTGGGTACGCGGAACACCTGACGCACCTCGACCATGCCGATGATGTTCTCGCGCTTCTCTGGCGAGAGCATGCCAGACAGCGCTGCACGCACATCATCGACGGCGTCGTAGATGATGTTGTAGTAGCGGATGTCGACACCGAAGGTCTCTGCGAGCTTGCGCGCACCGGAGTCCGCGCGGGTGTTGAAGCCGATCACCACCGCGCCCGAAGCCTGCGCCAGGTTGATGTCCGACTCGGTGATCGCACCGACTGCACCGTGGATGACGTTGACGCGCACTTCTTCGGTCGAGAGCTTGTTGAGCGACTGCACCAAGGCTTCCTGCGAGCCCTGCACATCGGCCTTGACGATCAGCGGCAGCGTGCGGATTTCCGACTCTCCCATCTGCTCGAAAATGCTCTCGAGCTTGGCCGCCTGCTGCTTGGCGAGCTTGACGTCGCGGAACTTGCCCTGACGAAACAGCGCAATTTCACGTGCCTTCTTCTCGTCGGCCAGCGCGATCGCCTCGTCGCCGGCCGCCGGCACGTCGGACAGGCCCAGGATCTCGACCGGAATCGAGGGACCGGCCTCGTCGATGGACTTGCCGTTCTCGTCGAGCATGGCGCGCACGCGCCCGAAGGTCGCACCCACCAGCAGTGCGTCGCCCTTGCGCAGCGTACCCGACTGAACCAACAGGGACGCAACCGGGCCGCGGCCCTTGTCCAGGCGCGCTTCGATGATCAGGCCTTTGGCCGGGGTATCGACCGGCGCCTGAAGCTCCAGCACTTCGGCTTGCAGCAGCACGGCTTCGAGCAGTTCGTCGATGCCCTGCCCGGTCTTTGCCGACACCGGCATGAACATCACATCGCCGCCGTAGTCCTCGGGCACGACCCCTTCGGAGACCAGCTCCTGCTTGACGCGCTCGGGGTTGGCATCTTCCTTGTCGACCTTGTTGATCGCGACCACCAGCGGCACGCCAGCGGCGCTGGCGTGGTGAATGGCCTCGCGCGTCTGCGGCATCACGCCGTCGTCCGCCGCAACCACCAGAATAACGATGTCGGTGGCCTTGGCACCGCGAGCACGCATCGCCGTGAAGGCCTCGTGGCCCGGCGTATCGAGGAAGGTCAGCATGCCGCGTGGCGTCTCGACGTGATAGGCGCCGATGTGCTGCGTGATGCCACCGGCCTCGCCGGCCGCGACCTTGGAGGTACGGATGAAGTCGAGCAGCGAGGTCTTGCCATGGTCGACGTGACCCATCACGGTGACCACCGGGGCGCGCGCGACGAGGGTCGCATCGGTGTGCTCCTCCTCGGTCGTCTCGAGGAAGGCGTCCGGATCGTCGAGCTTGGCGGCGAAGGCCTTGTGGCCCATCTCCTCGACGAGGATCATCGCCGTTTCCTGGTCGAGCACCTGGTTGATCGTGACCATCGAGCCCATCTTCATCAGGGCCTTGATGAGCTCAGCGGCCTTGACCGCCATCTTGTGGGCCAGATCGGCAACGGTGATCGTCTCGGGCACATGCACTTCGCGCACGATGGGCTCGGTCGGCGCCTGGAAGTTCGACTGATCGCGGTTGGCATTGCCACCGCGCGAGCGGCCACCGCCGCGCGCACCCTTCCAGTTGCCGCCACCACCGCCGATCTCGCCGCGCGTCTTCATGCCACGACGCGGCTTGGGTGCGTCATCGGCCTGCTGCGGACGTGCGCCGCGCCGGGCATCGCGCCCGCCTTCGACCTTGGCCGGGCGATGCAGCGTACCCGACGGCGCCTTGCCGCGCCCCGGCTCCTCTTCGGTGACCTGTTCTGCCGCTACCGCAGCAGCCGCCGCAGCTGCCTTGGCAGCCACTTCGCGTTCCTGCTTGGCACGCAGATCGGCCTCCTGAAGTTCGCGC
>JACESY010000025.1 GCA_013911595.1 Azoarcus sp. | reverse complement strand
GCGCCGCGGCGATCGCGTCGGCTACGCGCGCGCCGGCCACGTTGGTACCCAGGACGCTGACGGGTGCGTGCCCTTCGATAATCCGTGCGAGCGCGCCGATGCGGTCATGTTCCAGCGCGCCGTGATCAAGCCAGTAGCCATCGCGCACGAGCGCCCACTTGACGCGGGTGTTGCCGGCGTCGATCAGCAGATGGGTCATGCGGCGGACCTCAGGGAAAGCTCACCGCTGAGGATGCGCTCGAGGCCGGATTCGGTCGCCAGGCGCAGCGCGCCATCCGCGTCGACGCCCTCGCAGCGGCCGATTCGGCTGGCACCGTCGCCGTCGATGCGCACCATGTGTCCGGCAAAAGCGTCGCGCCGGCTCCAGTCCTGCTGCATCGCGGCGAAGCCGCCCGCGGCAAAGGCGTCGAGGCGGTCGGCCAGGCGAACCAGGATGGTGGCGAGTACGGTTTCGCGGGCGGGGGCTTCGGCCAGGTGTTCGATGATCGCGGTCGGCGCGCGTGAGCCGTCGGGCGGATATTCCGGAACGCTGCCGAGGTTTACGCCGATGCCGATGATCGCGCGTCGTGCGCGTCGTTGTCCGGAGGCCAGCTCGACCAGGATGCCGGCAAGCTTGCGCTCGTCGACGAGAACGTCGTTGGGCCATTTGAGTGCGACCCCGCGCACGCCCAGGTCCTCGATCGCTTCGGCCACGGCGAGTCCGGCCGCGAGCGACAGCGCCGACGGTGGCGGTGCATTGGGTGCAATCGGCCAGGCGCAGGAGAAGGTCAGGCCGTTGCCGGCGTGCCATGTGCGCCCTCGGCGGCCCCGACCCGCGCTCTGGCGCAACGCCACGAGCACGGCGATGCGACCGTCTGCGCGCGCTGTGGCCGCCGACAGTTCGTCATTGGTGGAGCCGCATTCGGCGACGAACTCGAGCGCGAAACGGGCCGCATGGCTGTCGAGTTCGCGCATCGTGCGTTCGCAAAGTGAGGCGGGATCGGACGACAAGACAGGGACTCCGGATGGGTGCCGCTGCGCATTATCGGACAAGCCCGCTCTCGGGGCCAGTCACAGCGCCCCTCAGTCGTGGTGCTCGGCTTCGACGGCGTGTCCTCGGCCGTCGTCGATATCGAGATCCTGGATCTTGCGCGTGATCGTGTTGCGGCCGATCCCGAGCAGTTGCGCCGCCTCGATCTTGCGCCCGCCCGTGGCGACCAGTGCTCGCCGGATCAGCGTGCGCTCGAACGCGTGCGAGAGCTGGTTGAAGACCTCGCCCGGCGCGCTGGCGAGCAGCCGGTC
Source organism: Azoarcus sp. (assembly GCA_013911595.1). GTDB lineage: Bacteria > Pseudomonadota > Gammaproteobacteria > Burkholderiales > Rhodocyclaceae > Pseudazoarcus. The sequence goes on along the minus strand of JACESY010000025.1, from coordinate 26,506 downwards.
GACGTCGTGGGCGAGGCTTTCGGTCCAGTCGTCCACCGCGCCCTGCGGGCTCTGGTTGCGCAGTTCCGGCGGCAGGTCGGCGACGTCGACGACTTGCCCCGGCGCCATCACGGTGAGCCAGTGGCAGACGTTCTCGAGCTGGCGCACGTTGCCCGGGAAGGGCTGGGTCTGCAGGTGACGCAGGGCTGCATCGGTGATGCGCTTGGCGTCGACGCCAAGTTCCTGTGCACTGGTCTGCAGGAAGTGACGCGCCAGCAGAGGAACGTCTTCCTTGCGTTCGCGCAGCGGCGGCAGGCGCAGGCGGATGACGTTGAGACGGTGGAACAGGTCTTCGCGGAACAGGCCTTGGCGAACGCGCTCTTCCAGATCCTGGTGGGTGGCCGCGATCACGCGCACGTTGGCGCGGATCGGTTGCTGGCCACCGACGCGGTAGAAGTGTCCGTCCGACAGCACGCGCAGCAGGCGCGTCTGCAGTTCGGCGGGCATGTCGCCGATTTCGTCGAGGAACAGCGTGCCGCCCTCGGACTGTTCGAAGCGGCCGCGGCGCTGTGCGGCGGCGCCGGTGAATGCGCCGCGCTCGTGGCCGAACAGTTCGGATTCGAGCAGGTCGCGCGGGATAGCCGCGGTGTTGATTGCGACGAAGGGGGCGTCGCGCCGGGGGCTGTGGCGGTGCAGCGCGCGCGCGACGAGTTCCTTGCCGGCGCCCGACTCTCCGTTGATCAGCACGGTCGCGTGTGAATGCGACAAGCGGCCGATCGCACGAAAGACCTCCTGCATCGCCGGGGCCTGGCCGAGGATCTCGGGTACGACGGGCGGCTCGACATCGGTACCGCTGTGGTGCGTGCTCTGTTCAAGTGCGCGCTGCACCAGTGCGACCGCCTGGTCGACGTCGAAGGGCTTGGGCAGATACTCGAAGGCGCCGCCCTGGAAGGCCGACACCGCGCTGTCGAGATCCGAGTACGCGGTCATGATGATGACCGGTACGCTGGGGTGATCGGCCTTGATCTGCTGCAGCAGCTCGAGGCCGGATCGTCCGGGCATGCGGATGTCGGACAGCAGCACGCTGGGCGGGGCCTGCGTGTCGAGTGCGCTCATCGCGTCGGTGGCGGACGTGAAGCTCTCATAGTCGATGCCCTCGCGGCTCAGGGCCTTTTCGAGCACCCAGCGGATGGAGCGGTCATCATCGACGATCCAGACGGTATTCATGGCGTATGCACTATTTTGGTGCGGTCGGGCCAGGCCTCAGCCGCGGTTGGAAATCGGCAGCAGGAGGGTGAAACAGGTGTGGCCGGGTCGGCTGTGTACATCGATCATCCCCTGGTGCTGCTCCACGAAGCTTTGTGCGATCGACAGTCCGAGCCCGCTGCCGCCGTCGCGCCCCGAGACCAGCGGATAGAAGATCTTGTCGAGGATCTCGTCCGGGATGCCGGGGCCGTTGTCGATCACTTGCAATTCCAGTGCCAGCCTGAAGCGACGCTTGGCCAGCGTCACCTGGCGGGCGATGCGTGTGCGCAGCGTGATCTCGCCCGCGCCTTCGATGGCCTGAGCGGCGTTGCGCGCAATGTTGAGAATCGCCTGGATGAGTTGTTCGCGATCGGCCGTGAGCTCGGGCAGGCTGGTGTCGTAGTCGCGTCGCACGGCGATCTGCGGAAATTCGGCGAGGATCAGCCGGCGCACGCGCTCGAGCACATCGTGAATGTTGATCTGCGCGGGACGCATGATGCTGTGCGCCGAGAGCAGGCGGTTCATCAGGTCCTGCAGGCGGTCGGCTTCAGCGATGATGACTTCGGTGTATTCACGCAGCACCGGATCGGCCAGTTCGCGCTCGAGCAATTGCGCCGAGCCGCGGATTCCGCCGAGCGGATTCTTGATCTCGTGCGCCAGATTGCGGATCAGTGCGCGGTTGGCCTGTTGCTGCTGCAGCAGTTGTTCTTCCCGGGCGACACGCAATTGCGCGTCGATGGGGCGGAATTCAAGCAGCAGGGACACCCCCTCGGCCTCGGCGGGTGTGACCGTGCAGTCCAGCCGCAGCGGCTCGTCCTCGCCGCGCGACACCTTGATGTCTTGCCCGGTGTAGCTCCAGTTCTGGCGCAGGGCATTGTCGAGCGCTTCGTCGAGCACGCCGGCATCGCCGATCAGCGCAGACAGGGGCCGGCCCAGCATCCTGCGCTGGCTGACCGCGAAGAGGTTCTCGGCGCCAGCATTCATGTAGCGCACGATGCGTCGGTCGTCGGTGAGGATGACGGCCGAAGAGAGCAGGTCCAGCCCCGCAAAGGGGCCGGTGCGTCGTACGTTGGGAGCAGTATCGGGCATGCAGTCTCGCCTGGTCGTTTGCTCAATCGAAGCAATTTCCAGGCCAGAGCCCTAGCGAAGTCGGGACAGTTCCCGTTGCAGCGCTTCGATGTTGCGCTCGTGCAGTTCGACCGCATTGCGGAAGGGTTCGAGTCGCGCGTCGCGCTTGGCGAGGTTGATCGTCGCGCGACCGTCGCGCATCGCGTTGCGGTCCTCGGGAGCGTCGCGCTCCTCCTCGGCTTTGAGTTTCGCGCGCGCCTCTTCCAGCGCGGCCTGCTCGGATTCGAGTTCGCGCTCGAGAATGTCGCGCCGCGAGTCGTCGCGTGCACGCTGGGCGTCGGGTGCGACGCGCGGGAAGGATTGCGGTGACGAGGACGATTGGCGCGGGGTCGCTGCGGGAGCGGGAGAAGCGGGTACGGACGAGACCGGCTGGTCGCGTTCGAGTGGCTTGCAGCCGCGCGCCAGGTTGCGGTCGTTGGTGTAGGTCACGCTCCCGCGGTCGTCGACGCACTTGTACACAGTGGATTGTGCCAGTGCGGCGAGCGGGCAGGCGAGGGCGAGTACGAAAACGGTCTTGCGCACGCTGGTCATCGGGATCCTGGAGGTTCGCGGTCGGGCGCGGCGCCTTGCGGCCTGTGCCGTGGCGTCGGACCGTGGCCGGACGGGGCGGAGTGCTCATGACGATTAGACCCCATAAAAAAGGGACGGGCAATGCCCGTCCCCTGTTATGCCTGCGTGAAACGCTTACACGCTGTAGTACATGTCGAACTCGACCGGATGGGTCGTCACGCGCAGGCGATTGACCTCTTCGGACTTGAGCTCGATGTAGGCATCGATGAACTCGTCGGTGAACACCCCGCCGCGGGTCAGGAACTCGCGATCCTTGTCGAGTTCGGCCAGCGCCTGGTCGAGGCTGAAGCACACGGTCGGGATCTTGGCATCCTCTTCCGGCGGCAGATCGTACAGGTTCTTGTCGGCCGGATCGCCCGGGTGGATCTTGTTCTGGATACCGTCCAGGCCAGCCATCATCAGCGCGGCGAAGCACAGATAGGGGTTGGCCGTCGGATCCGGAAAGCGCGCCTCGATACGACGACCCTTGGGGTTGGCGACGTACGGGATGCGGATCGAGGCCGAGCGGTTGCGCGCCGAGTAGGCGAGCTTGATCGGCGCTTCGTAGTGCGGCACCAGACGCTTGTAAGAGTTGGTCGACGGATTGGTGATCGCGTTGAGTGCCTTGGCGTGCTTGATGATGCCGCCGATGTAGTACAGCGCGGTCTCCGACAGGCCGGCGTAGCCGTTTCCGGCGAACAGGTTCTGGCCGTCCTTCCAGATCGACTGGTGCACGTGCATGCCCGAGCCGTTGTCACCAACGATGGGTTTGGGCATGAAGGTGGCCGTCTTCCCATACTGGTGGGCAACGTTGTGCACGACGTACTTGAGCAGCTGGGTCCAGTCAGCGCGCTTGGTCAGCGTGTTGAATCGGGTGCCGATCTCGCACTGTCCGGCGTTGGCGACCTCATGGTGATGCACCTCGACCGGCACGCCGCAGGACTCCAGCGCCAGGCACATGGCCGCGCGGATGTCGTTGAGCGAATCGACCGGCGGGACCGGGAAGTAGCCGCCCTTGATGCGGGGACGGTGGCCCATGTTGCCGCCTTCGAACTTGTCGGCGGTCGACCACGCGGCTTCTTCGGAGATGACCTTGCTGTAGACGCCGGACATGTCGACCGACCACTCGACCGAATCGAAGACGAAGAACTCGGGTTCCGGGCCGAAGTAGGCGGTGTCACCCACGCCGGTGCTCTTCAGATAGGCCTCGGCACGCTTGGCGATCGAGCGGGGATCGCGATCATAGCCCTTGCCGTCGGACGGCTCGATCACGTCGCAGCTCAGGACCAGCGTGGTCTCGTCGTAGAACGGATCGATGTAGGCCGAGCCCGGATCCGGCATGAGCAGCATGTCGGAGGCCTGGATGCCCTTCCAGCCGGCGATCGACGAGCCGTCGAACGGGTGGCCGTGTTCGAAGTGATCTTCCTCGAATGCCGAAACCGGCAGGCCCACGTGCTGTTCCTTGCCGCGGGTATCGGTGAATCGGAGGTCGACGAAGCGGACTTCGTTTTCCTGGATCAGCTTCATGACTTCTTTAGAGTTCATATCCACTCCTGGTGAAAAGGTGCGAAAACGGGGCACTGTAGGAATCTGCCGGTTTTTCTTGAAGCAGGTTGCGTGCCAGATCGAAGGTCCAGATCACGACGTGCATCCGGACAGTACTTGTGTTGCCACGATCCTGCAGCGGCCGAACTGATGTGGCAGTTGGCGCATCATCGGGCGCGGCGGGGCTCGGTTGCCGTGTGGGCACATCGAATCGTTCGCGCACCAATATGATGCATCTGCCGCCGTAGTTTGCATCAGGATGGTGCGTGCTGCACGAAAAAGGTGATCGACCGGATCTCCGGCCGTTCGGTCAGCACCTTTTCGATGCGCGCGCCGAGTGTATCGTCGGCCGCGGCCGGCAGACTCGCGGGCCGCAGCAATACTTCGACATCGACGCGCCCGCCCAGGTAATGCAGTTGCAGCCGAAAGCCCTTGTGCTCGTGTCCGTCGAGCAGGGTCGAAACCAGCGCGGTCAATTCGTCGCGCGTGGGCAACAGGTTTGCTCCGGGTGTTTGCAGTCCGCGGTCGTCCTCGGCATCCACGTGTACGAGCACGTCGCGCACGTCAGGGTGCGCGTTGCGGATGGCCTTGTAGACGCGGTCCGTGATGCGATGGCCCTCGGACACGGTGATGCGCGGGTCGACGAGTACGTGCGTGTCGCACAGCACGCGGTCGGCCATGCGGCGCGTGCGCAGGTCGTGGGTGTCTATTACGCCGGGCGTGGCGCGTACGGTCGCACGGATACGTTCGAGCTCGTCGTCAGGCAGTCCGGTGTCGACCAGCTCTCGCAACGCGCCCCAGGCCAGACGCAGGCCCATGCGCAGAATCAGGAAGCCCACCACGGCGGCGGCCAGCGGCTCCAGAAACGGATAGCCGGCCAGGCTGCCGCCGATGCCGGCGGCAACGACCAGCGACGAGGCCGCATCCGAGCGCGCATGCCAGGCGTTTGCCTCGAGCAGGGGCGCATTCAGTCGCCGGCTTGCCGCAAGCGTGAATCGGAATAGCCCCTCCTTGATAATCAGTGTTGCGACCGCCATGTAGAGAGCAGCTTGGTGCAGCGCCGGCGCTTCGTCCAGGTTCTGCAGGCGATCGCCGGAGGCGAACAGGAATCCCACGCCGACGCCCGACAGCACGGTGCCGAGGATCAGCGTAGCGGCCGTCTCGAAGCGGCCATGGCCGTAGGGATGATCGGTGTCGGGCGGGACCGCGCCGCGGCGTCCGGCGAGCAGAACCAGTACGTCGGTGAATAGATCCGACAGGGTGTGGGCCGCATCGGCCACCAGGCTGAAGGCGTTGGCCGCGAGGCCGACCACGATCTGGCCCACGGCGAGACCCGCATTGGTGGCAATGGCCACCAGCGTGGCGCGCTGTATGCCCCGGGCACGTGTTGCTTGTGTGGTGCGCCCGGCGTCGGCGACCGGTGGGGTGCGGGCCATGATTTTCGCCAGAGAGTATACTTTCGAATTGTGGATTCTAGCGGGATGGGCGACATGGGCAAATTGAACGACTTGCTGAAACTGGCCCGCGATCGTGCCGAGAAGCTCGATCTGCCGTATGCCGGCGCGCTGACGCCGACCGAAGCCTACGAAATCTGGCAGATTGCGCCTGGCGCGAAGCTGGTCGATGTACGCACGCGGGCCGAATGGGACTGGGTCGGGCGTGTGCCCGACGCGGTCGAGATCGAATGGTTGAGCTATCCGGGCAATACGCCGAACCCGGCCTTCGTCCAGCAGCTTCGGCGCGAAGTCGATCCGGAGTCGCTGGTAATGTTCATGTGCCGCTCCGGCGGGCGCTCGGACAAGGCCGCGCGTGCTGCGACGGAGGCCGGATACGCCGAAGCTTACAACGTGCTTGAGGGTTTCGAGGGCGACCGCGACGCGAATGGCCATCGCAATCGGACGGGAGGCTGGCGCCATGCCGGCCTGCCGTGGAAGCAGGGCTGACTGGCCCGCAAGGAAGAGAGATCAGATGAGCGTAGCAACCATCCAGTTCGACCGTTTCAACCAGCTTCAGGACGAGCAGGCCCAGGAGCGCATCCTCGCCGCACGTGATCGCCTGGGCGATCGCGCAGTGCTGCTGTGCCACCACTACCAGCGTGCCGACGTGTACCGACACGCCGACCTGACCGGCGACTCGCTCAAGCTCGCCAAGCTCGCCTCGCAGACCGACGCCGAGTACATCGTGTTCTGCGGCGTGCATTTCATGGCCGAAGTGGCCGACATCCTGTCCCGGCCCGAGCAGATCGCGATCCTGCCGGATCTGGCCGCCGGATGCTCGATGGCCGACATGGCCAATCTGGCCAAGGTCGAGCGCTGCTGGCGCGAACTGGGCGAAGTACTCGGCGACCCGGATGCGTCGATCACTCCGGTCACCTACATCAACTCGGCGGCGGACCTGAAGGCCTTCTGCGGCGAGCACGGCGGCATCGTGTGCACGTCGACGAACGCTCCCAAGATCCTCGACTGGGCCTTCGCGCAGCGCGAGAAGGTGCTGTTCTTCCCGGATCAGCACCTGGGCCGCTGGACTGGCTTCAAGAAGGACATCCCGCTCGAGCAGATGGTGGTGTGGGACCCGGACCAGGAATATGGCGGTCTGACCCCCGACGAGATCCGCAACGCCAAGATCCTGTTGTGGAAGGGCCATTGCTCGGTACATCAGATGTTCCAGGAGAGCCACATCCGTCGCTGGCGCATGCAGCATCCGGATGGTTTCGTGATCTCGCACCCGGAGAGCAATCTCGACGTATGCCTGAACTCCGATCATGTCGGATCGACCGAATTCATCATCAACACGATCAAGGACGCGCCGGACAACACGCAGTGGCTGGTGGGCACCGAACTGAACCTCGTCAGCCGCCTGGCCGAGGAGGTCAAGCCCCAAGGCAAGACCGTGCAGTTCATGGCGCCGACCGTGTGCATGTGTTCGACCATGCAGCGCATCGACCCGCAACACCTGGCCTGGGCGCTGGAGAACCTGGCCGACGGCAACGTGGTCAACCGCATCAGCGTGCCCCAGCACGAGGCCGAACTCGCGCGTCTGGCGCTCGAGCGCATGCTGGCGGTGTGAGCCGCAGGAGCAGATACGACCGGGCCTGCCAGGTGGGATCATGAAGCTGCGCGTGTGCACCTACAACATCCACAAGGGCTTCTCGCACTTCAACCGGCGCATGGTCATCCACGAATTGCGCGATCGTCTGCGTGCGCTCGAGGCCGACGTGGTGTTCCTGCAGGAAGTGCAGGGCCTGAACCTGCGCCACGAGGTCGCCCATGCCGACTGGCCGCCCGCGCCACAGCACGAGTTCCTGGCCCACGAGGTGTGGCACCAGACCGCCTACGGACAGAACGCCGTGTATGACCACGGTCATCACGGCAATGCGATTCTGAGCCGTTTCGAAATCGTCGCGTCCTACAATCAGGACGTGTCCGATCATCGTTTCGAACGGCGTGGCCTGCTGCACTGCGAGGTCGATCTGCCCGGCATACCGGACACGGCCCACTGCGTGTGCGTGCATCTGGGGTTGAGCGGAGGCAGTCGCCGGCGCCAGATGCAGGCGCTGGCCGAACGCGTCGAACAGATCGTGCCCTCGGATGCGCCGCTCATCATCGCGGGCGACTTCAACGACTGGCTCAATCGCGCCGAGCCGCAACTGGCCGCGCGCCTCGGTCTGACCGAGGTCTTTCGTGGGCGACCGGCGCGCAGCTATCCAAGCCGGCTGCCCGTGCTGCGGCTTGATCGCATCTATGTGCGCGGCTTCGAGGTCGGGGAGGCCGCGGCGCACACCGGCGCGCTGTGGGGCAAGATTTCCGACCACGCGCCGCTCACGGCGGATCTGGAGTTCGATCGGTGACCGCCTTTCTCGGCGGCAACCGCGTGGTGCTGCTCGAGAACGGCGAGCGCTATTTTCCCGACGTGTTCGGCGCGCTCGATGCGGCCACGCGCGAGATCCACATCGAAACCTACCTGTTCGAGAACGACGCCACCGGGCGGCGCATGGTCGACGCACTCAAGGGCGCGGCGCAGCGTGGTGTGCGCGTGCGCGTGATGGTCGACGGCTTCGGCGCGCGCCCCTTCGTCAATGAACTGATGGCAGAGGTCGAATCCGCGGGTGTGGAGGTGCTGGTCTTTCGCCGCGAGTTGAGCGGCTTTCGTATCAAGCGTCACCGCCTGCGCCGCCTGCATCGCAAGATCATCACCGTAGACGGGCGTCTCGCCTGGGTGGGCGGCATCAACATCCTCGATGACTTCAGCGACGACGGTCCGCCCTACCCGCGCTACGACTATGCGGTGCGCGTCGAGGGGCCGCTGGTGGGCGTCATCGTGCAAGCCGTGCATCATTTGTGGTGGCTGGTGTCCTGGGCCAGCCTGCGTCGCCGCGGCGCGATGCCGCGTGCGTTGAGCCGACCGCCGGCACTTGCACAGGACATGCGCGCGGCCTTTCTGGTGCGTGACAACCTGCGCCATCGTCGCGCCATCGAGGAGGCCTACCGCGAGGCGATCGCGTCGGCCCGGCAGGAAATCGTCATCGCCTGCGCCTACTTCTTTCCCGGCCGGGTCTTCCGTCAGGCGCTGGTCGATGCGTCTGCACGCGGTGTGAGTGTGATCCTGCTGCTGCAAGGGCTGTCCGATCACCCCATGCTCGCCTATGCGACGCGCGCGCTCTACCCGTATTTCCTGGACAACGGCATCCGCCTGTTCGAGTATCACCGCAGCTATCTACACGCCAAGGTGGCGGTGGTGGACCGGCGCTGGGCCACCGTCGGGTCGAGCAATATCGATCCGTTTTCCCTGCTACTCGCGCGCGAGGCCAACGTCGTCGTCGACCATGCCGGTTTCGCCGGAGAATTGCGCGACTCGCTCGACCGCGCGCTGCAGGTCGGCGCACAGGAACTGCGCCAGGAGGACTGGCACCGCCTGCCCCGGTTGCAGCGTTTCGCGACCTGGTGTGCCTACCAGTTGGTGCGTCTGGTCATCGGCATTGCGGGTTACCGCGGCATGCACTGAGCACCCGGAAACGTGGCGCCGCCCGCACGGCCCCAGTGTTGCGCGTCACTCGCGTGGCTCGAACAATCGTGCATGCTCGACCTTGACGCACAGATCCATGACGACCTCCAGGCCGCCCGCTGTGGCGATGCGTGAGGATTCCGCGCTGGCAATGCCAAGCTGCAGCCACAGGCTCTTCGCGCCGATCGCTACCGCCTCGTGTGCGATCGGCGGCGTGTCTTCCGCGCGGCGGAAGACATTGACCATGTCGATCGCCAACGGCACCTCGCGCAGGCTCGGATAACAGGCGAGACCCGCGATCTCGTGGTGACCGGGATTGACGGGGACGATGGTGTAGCCGTGCTCGCGCATGTATTGCGCAACGTAGTGGCTGGGGCGCTCTGGCCTGGGCGACATGCCGACCACGGCAATCGTGCGGGTGTTCGCGAGCAACTCGCGCAATTGGGAATCGGTAGGGATCATCGGGCGGGAAAAAGCCTCATTGTGACGCGAACGCGCGTGGTGCGCGAGCGCCGAGGCGGCGCGGTACGCCACCGAGTTGCCAGTGGGCGATAGCCCAGTCGAGCACCCGCTCGGGCGAAGCCGTCGCCAGGTCCGTCGGCGGATGCTGGCCGAGAAAGGCCAGCGCGGCATGCAGGGCCTCGCCCGGGGCGCACTCGTCGATCGCACGTGCGAGGGTCTGCTTGGACAGTTTTTCCCCGGCCGCGTCGAGTGCCACCGGCACGTGCGCATAGCGCGGCCTGGGTGCGCCGAGCAGGTGCTGCAGATGAATCTGGCGCACGCTCGAGGCGAGCAGGTCGGCACCGCGCACGATGTCGGTCACGCCGGCGTCGAGGTCATCGACGACTGCTGCGAGCTGGTAGGCGAACAGGCCGTCCGCACGCAGCACGACGAAGTCGCCGACTTCCTCGTCCAGTTTCGCGTGCTGCCGTCCCTGGATGGCGTCGTCGAACTCCACGCAACCGGCCACGCGGACTCGCCAGGCCCTCGCTTCGCGTCCCGGTGGCAGGCCGCCGCGGCAGGTTCCGGGGTATACGCGCGAGCCGTCCGGGGCGAGCGTGGAGTCGGCCAGTTCGCGCCGCGTGCATGTACAGCCGAACACGTGGCCGGCCTGCCGCAAGCCGTCGAACGCTGCGCGATAGTTCGTCGTGCGCCGACTCTGCCATACGGGTTCGTCGTCCCATTCGAGGCCGAAGCGCGCCAGCGTGGCGAGAATGTCCTCGGCCGCACCGGGCACGCAGCGCGGTGTGTCGACGTCGTCGATGCGCAGCAGCCAGCGCCCGCCGACCGCACGCGCATCGCAGAAGCTCGCCACGGCCGCGACCAGCGAGCCGAAGTGCAAGGGTCCGGTGGGTGAGGGCGCGAAGCGCCCGACGTAGCGAGTGATTGCGTCGTTCGTCATTGCGGCACAGGCCGCACGTCTTGCGCGGCGATCAGACGTTGAACAGGAAGTTCAGCACGTCGCCGTCGCGCACGACGTAGTCCTTGCCTTCGGCGCGCATCTTGCCGGCTTCCTTGGCGCCGACTTCGCCCTTGTACTGGATGAAGTCGTCGAAGGCGATGGTCTGGGCGCGGATGAAGCCGCGCTCGAAGTCGGTGTGGATCACGCCCGCGGCCTGCGGCGCGGTGTCGCCGACGTGGATGGTCCATGCGCGCACTTCCTTCACGCCGGCGGTGAAGTAGGTCTGCAGGCCGAGTAGCTGGTAGCCGGCACGGATCAGGCGGTCCAGGCCAGGCTCGTCGAGCCCCATGGTCTCCAGGAAGTCGTGCTTGTCGGCGTCTTCCAGGTCGGCGATCTCGGCCTCGATGGCGGCGCACAGTGCGACCACCTCGGCGCCTTCGGCTGCCGCGTGTTCGCGTACCGCGTCCAGTTGCGGGTTGCCTTCGAAGCCGTCCTCGTCGACGTTGGCCGCGTACAGCACGGGCTTGGCCGTGATCAGGCAGAAGGGGCGCAGTGCCGCCCATTCCTCCTTGGACAGGTCGAGTGCGCGTACCGGACGGGCGGCGTCGAGCTGGGCGAGGCATTTTTCGAGCACGGCGACGAGGATCTTGGCCTCCTTGTCGCCGGCGCTGGCCGGCTTGCGATAGCGGTTGAGCGCCTTGTCGACGGTCGCCAGATCGGCCAGCGCCAGTTCGGTGTCGATGACCTCGATGTCGCGCACCGGGTCGACGCTGCCCGATACGTGTACAACGTTGTCGTCGTCGAAGCAGCGCACCACGTGCACGATGGCGTCGGTCTCACGGATGTTGGCCAGGAACTGGTTGCCCAGGCCTTCGCCCTTGGAGGCACCGGCCACCAGGCCGGCGATGTCGACGAACTCTACGATGGCCGGTTGTACCTTCTGCGGCTTGACGATCTCCGACAGGGCCGCCAGACGCGCGTCAGGCACCTCGACAATGCCGACGTTGGGCTCGATCGTGCAGAAGGGATAGTTTTCGGCCTGGATGCCGGCCTTGGTCAGCGCATTGAACAGGGTCGACTTGCCGACGTTGGGCAGACCGACGATTCCGCATTTGAGGCTCATGAGCTGGGTTCTTCCTTGGGTTTGGGCGGCTTGGGGCGTGTGTTGAGCCGGGTCGTCGCGGTGGTCCAGTGGCCGGCCGCGATCTGTGGCCAGATTGCCAGCGCGCGGTCGATGGCTGCGTCAATGTCCTCACGCTCTTCGCGGCGCGGTGCCTTGAGTACGTAATTGATGACTTGATTGCGGTCGCCGGGATGGCCGACGCCAACGCGCAGTCGCCAGTAGTCGTTCGTGCCCAGATGGGCGGAGGTGTCCTTGAGCCCGTTGTGGCCGCCCAGGCCGCCACCGAATTTGAGCCGCAACTGGCCGGGCGGGATATCGAGCTCGTCGTGCACGACCAGGATCTCGGCAGGATCGATGCGGTAGAAGCGCGCAAACGCGCCGATCGACTGGCCGGAACGGTTCATGAAGGTCTGCGGCATCAGCAGCCATGCGCCGGCTTCGCGCGCGTTGGCGACCAGTCCGTGAAAGCGCGATTCGGGTGCGAAGCGCACCTTGAACTCGTCGGCCAGACGCTCACAAAACCAAAACCCGGCATTGTGCCGGGTTTCGGTGTATTCGGCCCCGGGGTTGCCGAGGCCGACGATCAGACGCGGAGGATTCGCGTTCATGTACAAGGCCTCTGGCGGGGTCAGGCCTCGCCTTCGTCCTCGGCTTCGTCGTCTTCCGCATCCTCGGCGGTCGAGCCGCCACCGGTCTTGAGCGCGGTCGCGATGACCGGGTCGCCTTCGCCGTGGTGCGTGATCTCGACACCGGCCGGCAGCTTGATGTCGGATACGTGCACCGACTGGTCGTTCTCCAGATCCTTGAGGTCGACCTCGATGAACTCCGGCAGGTCTTTCGGCAGGCAGGCCACGTCGATCTCGTTGAGCACGTGCGTGACCATCTGGCCACCGAGCTTGACCGCCGGGCAGATGTCGTCGTTCGTGAAGTGCAGCGGCACCTTCAGGTGCAGCTTCTCGGTGGCGCTGACGCGCTGGAAGTCCAGGTGCAGCACGATCTGCTTGTACGGGTGCCATTGCGCATCACGCAGCACCACCGCCTCCTTGCTGCCCTCGACGTCGATGGTCAGCACCGACGCGTGGAAGGCCTCGCGCTTGAGCAGGTGGATCAGTTCGTTGTGGTCGAGCGTGATCGGCGCGGCGTCCTGATGGGCGCCGTAGATGATGCCCGGCAGTTGGCCGGCGCGACGCAGGCGGCGGCTCGCACCCGTGCCCTGGTCCACGCGCTTGGTGGCCTTGAATTCGATTTTCATTGTCCTACTCCTGGTTGAGGATGACCCGCCCGCGACCAGACGGATCGAAAAGGCCCGCGACGAACTGCCGCGGGCCGCAAATCATTCCATGAACAGCGAGCTCACCGATTCCTCGTTGCTGATGCGCAGCATCGTGTCGGCCATCAGCGAGGCGACCGATACCTGGCGGATCTTCGGGCACTCGCGAGCGTCGTCGCGCAGCGGGATGGTATCGGTAACCACCAGTTCGTCCAGATCCGAGTCCGAGATGCGCGCTGCGGCGGCACCGGAGAGGACTGCGTGCGTGCAATAGGCCAATACGCGGCGGGCACCGTTTTCCTTGAGCGCGGTGGCGGCCTTGCACAGCGTGCCGGCGGTGTCGACGATGTCGTCCATGATCACGCAGGTGCGGTCCTTGACCTCGCCGATGATGTTCATGACTTCGGCTACGTTGGCCTTGGGGCGACGCTTGTCGATGATCGCCAGATCGCACTCGAGACGCTTGGCAAACGCACGCGCGCGCACCACGCCACCGACGTCGGGCGAGACCACCATCAGATCCTGGTAGTTCTGCTTGTCCAGGTCCGACAGCAGCACCGGCGTGGCGTAGACGTTGTCGACGGGTACGTCGAAGAAACCCTGGATCTGATCGGCGTGCAGGTCCATGGTCAGCAGACGCTGAACGCCGACGGCCTGCAACATGTTGGCGACGACCTTGGCCGTGATCGGCACGCGCGCCGAGCGCGGACGACGATCCTGGCGAGCGTAGCCGAAGTACGGAATGGCGGCAGTGATGCGTCCGGCCGAAGCGCGCTTGAGCGCATCGACGAGCACCAGCATTTCCATCAGGTTGTCATTGGTCGGCTGACAGGTAGGCTGCAGCACGAAGACATCCTTGCCGCGGACATTCTCGAGCAACTCGACGTTGACCTCGCCATCAGAAAAACGACCGACAGTGGCCGAGCCCAGCGTGATGCCGAGACGACGGACCACGTCAGCGGCGAGCTTGGGGTTGGCATTGCCGGTGAAGACCATCAGGCTGCCACGGGGCATGACCGATTCTCCAGAGCCGAAATTGAACGTTCGCGGGAGCCGGAAAGCGAGGCGGGCAGGCCACTGGCCTGCCCGGTTCGATGTCTGGCTGGGGAGGAAGGATTCGAACCCTCGAATGCCGGAATCAAAATCCGGTGCCTTAACCGACTTGGCGACTCCCCAAGTAAAACCTGTTCGCTTTTCAATCGAGCCAGCCGCGCAGCGGATGTCGGGCAAGACTTGCCGCATGCCAAGCGCGCCATTGCTCGGGGCAGGCCGCGATGATGTCCGAGGCCGTCCTCGCCGAATCGACCTCTGCAAACACGCAGGCGCCGGATCCGGTCATGCGCGCCGAGGCGTACTGCCCCAGCCACTCGATCGCCGCAGCCACTTCCGGGTACAGCCTGCAGGCAACCGCTTGCAGATCGTTTCGGGTGGCGCGTAAAGCGAAGTCCGCAATTCTGATGGGTTCGGTGTTTCGCGTCAAGTCCGGCGCAGTGAAAATCGCTGTGGTCGGCACGCTCACGCCGGGCCAGAGCACGACAAAATGTGCGGGAGGGCGCGTCACCGGTGTGAGCGTCTCGCCGATGCCCTCGACGAAGGCGTCGCTGCCGTGAATGAAGAAGGGGACATCCGCGCCCAGGCCCAGGCCGATCGCGGCGAGCCGCTCAAGTGACAGGCCGGTGTTCCACAGCCGGTTGAGCGCAATCAGCGTGGTCGCTGCGTCGGACGAGCCGCCGCCCAGCCCCGCGCCGAGCGGGATCTGCTTGTGGAGCGTGATGTCGGCGCCCAGCCGACAGCCCGTCTCGGCCCGCAGTGCTTGCGCGGCACGAACCACCAGATCGTCCTCGGGGGCGAGGCCGGGCACGGTGTTGACGCGGCGAACGGCTCCGTCCGCGCGCAGTTCGAAATCGAGGGAGTCGGTCAGGTCGATCAGCCGGAAGACCGACTGCAACAGGTGGTAGCCGTCGGCGCGTCGACCGGTAACGTGCAGGAATTCGTTGAGCTTGGCCGGCGCCGGACAGGCCGCGAGTCGCTTCACGGCAAGGGCGTCCATTGATCGGCGACAATGCGCAGGCGTACTTCGCCCCAGGTCGCGTCGATGCGTCGTGGCATCGCCTCGGCGGTGTCGTCGACATAGGCGGGGTAGTCGATCACCCAGCCGCTGTCGGAAATGCGCACGGGGCGTCCCAGCGCGTCGGTCTCGATCACGCGCGCGCCGGGTGACGCGCGCGCCTGCAACCATTCGTCGAGGTGGTCGGCTGGGGCGTTCACGCCAAGCATCTGAGGCAGCAGTTCGTCCACGTCGGCCGCCTCGATTGTGCGCCCGTCCGAGGTGCGCAGTACCGCGCCTTGCGGCGTGCCGACCACCTGAGCGACGATCTGTCCGAGCGGGCTCAGCAGCGTCCATTCGTCGTAACCGTCCTGCCGCGTCCACTGCAGCGTGCCGCTGGCCGAACGTTGTCCGTTGCTGGCCGCGATGCGTCCTTCGAACTCGAAATGCTCGATCGCCGCGCGTTCGACGAGCGGAGCGCCTGCTTCATCGGCCGGCTGCAGTGCGCAGCCGCCAAGCGAGAGCAGCGCGGCGGACACGACGACGATGCTGCGCGCGCTCACCATCCGCGCAGACGCTCGAGCGTCTCGCCCAGCACGTGGTTGGTCGGATCCTGTTCGAGCGCTGCATCCCAGAGTTCGCTGGCTTCGTTGTAGCGTTCCAACGACCACAGCACTTCGCCCAGATGGGCGGCGATCTCCGGGTCCGGTCGCAGCGAGAAAGCCCTCTCCAGGTGATGCAGGGCTTCCTCGGCGTCATTGCGTCGAAAGCGCACCCAACCCAGGCTGTCGAGGATGAAGGGATCGTCCGGCGCGAGTTCGAGTGCACGTCGGATCAGTGCCTCGGCCTCCTCCAGGCGCAGGCCGCGGTCGGCCAGCGTGTAGCCGAGTGCGTTGTAGGCATGAGCGTGGTCGGGATCGAGTTCGAGCACGGTGCGTAACCGCTGCTCCATCAGTTCGAGGCGATCGAGTCGTTCGGCGAGCATCGCCGATTCGTAGAGTAGTTGGGTGTCTTCCGGGGCGTTGGCCAGCGCCTGTTCGATGCGCTCGAACGCCTCCTCGAAGCGCTGGGCTTCGCGTAGCAGCAGCACTTCGGCCAGCAGCATGCGGTGCGCGTCCTCCGGTTCTGCCTCGGCGGCCGCATCCTGCAGATGGCGTAGGGCTGCCGAGGGCGCGCCGTTGTTCGCGAGGATGTGCGCGATGCGGATCTGCGCGTCGGTGTGGTAGCCACCCGTGCCGACCTCGTAGTACCAGTCGAGCGCCTCGCCCGGCCGCTCGGAATCCTCGGCGATGCGGCCCAGATTCATGCGGATCGCGTCGGCCTCGGGGTGGCGGGCTTCGAGCGCCTGCTGAAAATGCTCGGTGGCGATCTCGAACTCGCCGATCTCGGCGGCCACCAGACCCACCGCGTACATCAGGTCGCGGTCCTCGGGGTTGGCCGCGAGCAGTCGGCGGAACTCGGCCAGGGCGGCCTCGAAGTCTCGCGCGGAGACCAGCGTGCGGGCATGGGCGATGCTCACGCTTCGACTGTCGGGAAACTGCGCCAGATGTCCGCGAAGCAGGTACAGGGCCTCGTCGATGGCGTTCATCTGCACCAGCAACTGGGACTTGAGCACGACGGCCGCTTCCCAGTTCGGGCGCAGTTCCAGGGCACGCTCGACCGCGCCCAGCGCGCCCACCGGGTCGTCATCGGTAGCCGCGGCCTGGGCCAGCGCGAGATGGGCCGGCGCCTTGTCGAGGTAGGGTTCGACCAGGCGTTCGATGATCTCGCGCGCGAGTGCCTGGTCGGGCATCGGCGCGAGCGCGCGGTTGAGTCCCAGCAGATTGCGTTCGAGCTGTTCGTCCTGCGAATTGGCGAGGATGCGCGCGAGCTCGATCTGGACCTCGTTCATCTGGTCGCCGCGCGCTGCGAGGATGCCCGCGAGGGTGCGCCGTGCGTCCTCGGAGTCCGGATCAGTCTCCTGCCATATGCGTGCGGCCGATGTGGCCGATTCCATGTCGCGCGCGACCAGCGCGATCTCGGTGGCGCGGCGGGCCACGCGCGGGTCACGCGTCTGGCGCGCCGCGTGCAGATAGGCTTCGACCGAAACCTCCAGATCGCCGCGGCTGCCTGCGATCTCGCCGAGCAGCAGCAGAAACAGCGTGTCGGCGGTCAGTTCCTGAAACGGCAGCAGCGCCGGTATGGGCTCGCTCGACGCTTCGCCCATGTCCTCGTTCTCCGGTGCGGACAGGGCGCCGGGAGAGGCTGCGAGCAGAGTGCAGCACAACGCGATGCCGGCGGCGAACGGGGAAAGCTTGTGAGTCATAATCTGGGTCCAGTGGGGCCGGTGGCACGCAGCGAGCAGGTCGCGGACGGCGCCGCGCCTCGGCGAGACTGCCTGATGGTATGCAGTTCGCTGCGGCCGGGCAAGCGCCGCGCCCGCGTCATTTCAGGAGATTCGATGCCCGAGCTGCCCGAAGTCGAGACCACCTGCCGGGGGATTCGTCCCGTGTTGACCGGGCGAATCGCCAGCGGTTGCATCGTTCGCAACGCCTCGATGCGCTTGCCGGTGCCGGCGGACCTGTCCGAGCGTGTCGCGGGGCGGCGGCTCGACGCGGTCGAGCGCCGCGCCAAGTACCTGCTGCTGCGATTCGGAAGCGGCGCGGTGATCGTGCATCTGGGCATGTCGGGTAGCCTGCGCGTGGTCGCTGCAGATGCGCCGGTCGGGCCGCACGATCATGTGGACATCGTGTTCGGCGCCGAAGCGCTGCGCCTGCGCGATCCGCGCCGTTTCGGGCTGGTGACCTGGCACGAGGGCGAGCCGGCGACGCATCCGTTGCTCGCCGCGCTCGGCGTCGAGCCGCTGGGCGAACAGTTCGACGGCGAGTGGCTGTACGGGGCGACGCGCGGGGTGAGCGCACCGGTCAAGCTGTTCCTGATGAATGCGCGGCGCATCGTCGGGGTCGGCAACATCTACGCGTCCGAGAGCCTGTTCCGCGCACGCATTAACCCCCTCACACCGGCCGGACGCCTGGGTCGGCAACGTTGCATGCGACTCGCCTCAGCCGTGCGCGACACGCTTTCGGCGGCGATTCTGGCCGGCGGCAGCACGCTGCGCGACTTCGTCGGCGGCGACGGGCGCGCCGGCTACTTCCAGCAGCAGTACTTCGTCTACGGCCGTGATGGCGAGCCGTGTCGCGTGTGCGCCACGACGATCCGGCGCTCGATCGTGGGTCAGCGCTCCACCTTCTGGTGCGCGCGCTGCCAGCGCCGCTGACGGTTCAGGTCGCACGTCCGTCGGCCCGGTTGTGCCGTCGGTCACGCTCGGACCGCGGCATTGATTGGCACGGTCCGGGTGCGGCGCTATTCTCTGGCGCAGTACATCAAGTACACGGTATGGAGCGCAGAGCGCAATGGACGGCCTGATCGATCGATTTTCGGCTCACGGTAACTGGCGCGAACGCTGCGCTGAGTCCGTCGAACAGTTGCGTACCTGGCTCGCCGCCAACGAACTCGACGATGGGCGCACCGAGTTGCGGTTGGCGCAGATGCTCTCCCGTCTGGCCGACGAACGGCTCACGGTGGCCTTCGTGGCCGAGTTCTCGCGCGGCAAGTCGGAACTGATCAACGCGATCTTCTTCTCTGACCTGGGGCAGCGTGTCTTGCCGTCGAGCGCGGGGCGCACGACGATGTGTCCGACCGAGTTGTGCTGGTCCGAGGGCATGACGCCCGAGATCCGGCTGCTGCCGATCGATACCCGTCTGCGCGACGAGGGGCTGGCTGCGCTGCGTGAGCAGCCCGAACTGTGGCACGTCGAGGCGCTCGATCCGGCCTCGGCCGAGAGCCTGTCGGCGGGCCTGGCCCGCGTCGGCGAGATCCTGCGCGTGAGCGCGGACGAGGCGCGCGCGCTGGGCTTTCACGTCGATGCGCGCGAGGAGGGCGCGCTCGTGCCTGACGCCGAAGACAAGGTCGAAATCTCGCGCTGGCGTCATGCCGTGATCCACTTTCCGCATCCGCTGCTCGCGCAAGGTCTGGTGGTGCTCGACACGCCGGGCCTGAACGCGATCGGCGCCGAGCCGGAGCTGACCCTGTCGATGCTGCCCAACGCACAGGCGGTGGTGTTCGTCCTGGCGGCGGATACCGGTGTCACGCGCAGCGATCTGGCAGTGTGGCGCGAGTTCGTCAGCGCCGGGCGCAATGCGGGGCGTGGCCGCATGGTCGTGCTCAACAAGATCGACGGGCTGCGGGACGGGCTGCGCGAGGACGCGCTGGTCGACGCCGAGATCACGCGGCAGGTGGCCTCGGTCGCGCGAACGCTCGATGTCGACGTCTCTGGCGTGTATCCGCTGTCCGCGCAGAAGGCCCTGGTGGGACGCATCCAGGGGGATTCGGCGGCAGTCGAGCGCAGTCGCATCGAGTGTTTCGAGCAGGCCTTGTCCGATGAGATTCTGCCCGCGCGTCGCGAGATCGTGCGCGACGCTTCGATGGCCGAGATCGAGGAGATCGTCGCCAACACACGCGCGCTGCTTGAAGCACGCCGGGCCGGGGTGGGCGAGCAATTGCGCGAGATGAACGCGTTGCGCGGCAAGAATCAGAGCGTCATCGAATACATGATGCGCAAGATCGCGAGCGAGAAGACTGAGTTCGAGCAGGGGCTCAAGAAATACCAGGCCGTGCGTTCGGTGTTTACGTCGCTGACCAACAACCTGATGGCCCATATCGGTCTGGATACGTTGCGCCAGGAAACGCGGCGTACGCGCG
The DNA here is from genome assembly GCA_013911595.1 of Azoarcus sp. Classification (GTDB taxonomy): domain Bacteria; phylum Pseudomonadota; class Gammaproteobacteria; order Burkholderiales; family Rhodocyclaceae; genus Pseudazoarcus. The sequence continues at coordinate 6,477 of JACESY010000025.1, read as the reverse complement.
AGGCGATGCTCGAATCGACCTTCACCGCGGGGCTGCGCGAGGCGATGGAGGGCTTCTTCGCCCGCTTGCGCGCCAGTCTGGCCCAATCGGACGCCGAGGTTGTCGAAATCACGAGCATGCTCGGTTCGATGTACCAGCGTTTCCGCGTCGAGCATGGGCTCAAGCTGGGCCAGCCTGAATCCTTCTCGGTCGCCCCATATGAGCGCGAACTCGACCGTCTGGAGAAGGTGTTCGAGCGCCACATCAACTCGCCGCTGACGCTGGTCACGACCGGCAAGCAGCGGCTCACGCAGAAGTTCTTCGATACGGTCGCGGTGCAGGCGCGACGCACCTTCGAGCATGCCAACCGCGACATGGACCAGTGGCTACGCGCAGTAATGGCACCGCTCGAGACGCAGGTGCGCGAACACCAGATCCAGTTGCGCCGGCGCCTGGAGAGCATCAAGCGCATCCATCAGGCCACCGACACGCTCGAGGATCGGGTCGAGGAACTGCGTCAGTCCGAACAGGCGCTCAACGCACAACTGGGTGAATTGTCGGCGCTGCGGGGGCAGGTCGGCGCCGCGCTCGGTGCGGGCGTGGGCATGCCCGCGGGCCAGGCTGCAGCAGGGCGTGCCGCCTGAACCGTATTCAGGCCGGCTGGCTGGTCAGCCGGATGAACTTCTCCATCAGTTCGTCCTTGGTCTCGACGATATCGGGGTTGAGCGGGATACAGTCGACAGGGCATACCTGCTGGCACTGCGGCTCGTCGAAGTGGCCGACACATTCGGTGCACTTGTTCGGGTCGATCTCGTAGATTTCCTCGCCCTGGTAGATTGCACCGTTGGGGCATTCCGGCTCGCACACATCGCAGTTGATGCATTCGTCCGTGATCATCAGCGCCATGGATGGCTCCTTTCGTTCGGGGTGTTACGTGTTGTCGGACGAGACCTTGCCGCTCAGGCGCCCCACCACCAGCGGATGCACGAATTTCTCGATGTCTCCGCCCAGGCGGGCGATCTCGCGCACCATCGTCGCCGAGATGAACATGAATTCGTCCGACGGCGTCAGGAATACGGTTTCGACATCCGGGTAGAGCTTGCGGTTCATACCAGCCATCTGGAACTCGTACTCGAAGTCCGAGACGGCACGCAATCCGCGCAGTATCACGCGCGCATCGTTGGCCTTGAGAAACTCCATCAACAGGCCATCGAAACCTGCGACCTCGACGTTCGGGAACGGCGCGCACACCTCGCGCGCGATCTCGATGCGTTCGTCGAGTTCGAACAGCGGCGTCTTTCCGCGGCTGCGCGCAATACCCACGATGATGCGGTCGAAGAGGCGCGAGCCGCGCCGCACCAGGTCCTCGTGGCCGCGGGTGAAAGGGTCGAAAGTGCCAGGGTAGACCGCGACGGTTTCCCTCATTCGCTGCTTCCTCGCATCAGGTGGAAACGGACCTGGCCGGCGCGTCCCTCGCGCACGGTGTGCAGATGCCCCAGGCGCGTCAGCGGCTGCTCGCTCTCGGCGTAGAGCCAACCGTCAGGTGCGACCAGCCGTTCCAGTTCGGGCGCAATCTTCTCCAGCAGGCCCTGACGATAGGGCGGATCGAGGAAGACCAGATCGAAGCGGCGGGACGCGGATCGGGCGAATTCTACCGCATCGGCGCGCACCACCTCCACCCGCTCCGCCCCGAGCGTGCGGGCCGCCTCGCGCAGCGCGGCAGCCGCACGTGGATCGCGCTCGACCAGCGTGACGCGCGCGGCGCCGCGCGAGGCCGCTTCGAAACCGAGCACGCCGGTGCCGGCGAACAGATCCAGGCAGGTCCAGCCGTCCAGTTCCTGGCCCAGCCAGTTGAACAGCGTTTCGCGCACCCGATCCGGGGTCGGGCGCAGGCCTGGCAGGCGGGCGACCGGAATCAGGCGCGAGCGCCATTCCCCGCCGACGATGCGTACCCGGCTCAAGGTGCGTCGCGGCGATCACCGTCGCCGCCGGCGATCACCACCGCAAGGTTTTCTGGGCGGATGCGGCGGGCAAACGCGTCGCGGATGCCTTGCGCATCGACCGCCTCGACGTGGGTCGTATAGGTGTCTAGCCAGTCCAGCGGCAGGCCATAGAAGCCGATCATCGCGACGTAGCCGAGAATTTTGGAGTTCGAGTCCAGCCGCAGGCCGAAGCCGTTGACGATGTTGGCCTTGGCGGCAACCAGTTCCTTGTCGGTCGGGCCGTTGGCGATGAAGTCGGCGAGCACTTCGCGGACAACGGCCAGCGCATCCTCGGCCTGACTGCCGCGTGTCTGCAACCCGATCTGGAACGGACCGGGCACGGCATTCGGCGCGAAATAGCTGTAGACGCTGTAGGCAAAGCCGCGCTCATCGCGCACCTCGCGTGACAGGCGCGAGATCAGCCCGCTGCCGCCGAGGATGTGATTGCCGACGAGCAGCGTGTAATAGTCGGGATCCTCGCGTGCGATGCCGGGCATCCCGGCCAGGATATGCGCTTGCGCCGACGGATGCGCAATGCGTTCGACCTCGGCCGCGGGCATGGACGGCGCAGGCAGCGGTGGCATCGGCTCGCCGGCGGGCAACTCGCGGGTCAGTTTCTCGGCGATGCGAGCGGCCGTGGCGCGGTCGGCGTCGCCGACGATGGTGACCGTGGCGTTGCGCGCAGTGTAGTGCTCGCGGTGGAAGTCGACCAGGGCCTCGCGCGTGATCAGTTCGAGCGATGCGACACTCGCATTGCGCCCGTAGGGGTGATCGCCGAATACCTGTTCGGCAAAGCTGCGTTCGGCCAGCGTCGCCGGGCGTGTGAGCGATTCGCGCAGGCCGGCAATCGCGCGGGCGCGCTCGCGCTGCAACGCCGCGTCCGGGTAGTCCGGGCGCTTGAGCATGCGCGCAGCGAGGGCAATCGCTGCCTCGCGTTCACGCTCGCTGGAGAGCGTGCGCACGCTCATCCAGGCGCGGTCGTTGTCGGTGCCACCGCCGATCTGCGCGCCGGTGTCGGCGACGGCCTCGGCGATGGCCTGCTCGTCCAGGCCGTCGGCTCCGGTGTCGATCAGGGCGCGCGTCATTGAGGCCAGCCCCGTCAGGCCCGCCGGTTCGCGCGCGCTGCCGGCAGCAAAGTCGACGCGCACGTCGAGCATCGGCAGCGCGTCGGAAGATACGTAATAAACGCGAGCGCCCGTGTCGGCGACCCAGTGCTGGATCGTCGGGCCGGCCCAGGCGGCTTGCGCGAGCACGGCCGCCGGGATGAGCAGCGCGCGTGCGACGAGGTTCGTGATCGGATGGGTCATCGCGGCTCTCCTGGACGGTTTGCGTCGAAGCGGTTGCGGGACGTGGGTTCGTCCGCGTCGAGCGGCAGCGGGTCGAGCACCGCGCGGGTCAGCGTCTCGTCGCCGAAATAGCGCTGCGCGACTTCGCGCACTTCTTCGGCCGTGACCGCGCGAATGCCGTCGAGCAGGGTCTGCTCGTCACGCCAGGACAGGCCGGAGGCCTCGATGAAGCCGATCTCCATGGCCTGGCCCATGAGCGAGTCGCGTTTGTAGACTTCGGCGGCCAGGGTCTGTGTCAGCACCCGGTCGAGTTCGGACTGCTCGACGCCTTCTTCGGCGATGCGTGTGATCTCGGCGCGCAGCGCCGCCTCGACCTCGGAGACGGTGTGGCCCTTGGCCGGTGTGGCCCCGAGTACGAACAGCGACGGGCCGCGTGCCACGCCCCCGTAGCTGGCGTCGACCGACACCGCGATGCGCTGCAGGTGCTCGCGGCGGTACTCGACGGCTACGACGGCGCGCGCACCGCGACATGGCGCAGGCCGCGCTGCTCGGGTTCTTCGGTGATGCGCCGGTCGGGCAATTCGCGCGCGTCGATTGCACCGAAGTGGCGCTCGGCCATGGCGAAGACCTCGCGGTGATCGACGTCGCCGACGACGACCAGCCGCGCGTTGTTGGGGGCATACCACTGCTCGTGCCAGCGACGCGCGTCCTCGACGCGGTAGTTCTCGATGTCGTGCATCCAGCCGATGACCGGACGGCGGTAGGGGTGGGCGGTCCACGCCGCGGCCATGAGCTGTTCCCACACCAGTGAGCGTGGATTGTCGTCGGTACGCAGGCGGCGCTCTTCCTTGACGACTTCGCGCTCGGGCAGGAATTCCTTGTCGCGAATCACGAGGTTGGCCATGCGATCGGCCTCCATCTCCATCATCTCCTCCAGGTGTGCCGGCGGAATCTGCTGGAAATAGGCCGTGTAGTCGCGACCCGTGAAGGCGTTGTCGCGGCCGCCGCGCGCGGCCACCCGGCGGTTGAACTCGCCCGGCTTGAGCGTTTCCGTGCCCTTGAACATCATGTGTTCGAGCATGTGGGCGATGCCCGATACGCCGTCGGGCTCGTCCACCGAGCCGATGCCGTACCACACCATGTGCACCACCGACGGAGCGCGCCGGTCTTCCTTGACGATGATCTCCATGCCGTTGGCAAGCGTGGTCTCGTGGGGGTTGGCCTGGGCGGTGCCGCCCAAGGCCGCTGCGGCCGCGGCGAAGGCGGCCGCCCTGAGCATTTTGCGAAGCATCGGGGGTTCCTGCATCTGTTAGAATTCGGGCTCGATTCCGGGGCCGCGAACCGCAGGGCCCGGGCCGCCGAAGCGGTGCATCTTATCGTCATCGCGGCTGGCGCGCCTGCCGCATCGACCTTCCGACAGACCCGATCGCCCATGTTTGGTTTCCTGAAGAAATCTCGCAAGCCCGAGCCCGCACCGTCGGTTGACGATTCGGGCGACGAACCCGGCGCTGCTTCGCTCCCGGCTGAAACGCAGCCGCAGCCGCCCGTAGACACGTCGCCGGTGTCCGCGCCGGAGCCTGCGCCCGAACCGGAATCGAGCACGGAGCCGGAACAAAAAGCGGAACCGGAGCCCCTCTCGGCGCAATCCGACGAGCAGGCGCCGCCGGCCGAGCCCGCGACGGCACGGTCATCCTGGGGCGAGCGCCTGCGCAATGGCCTTTCGCGCACGCGCGGCGGGCTCGCCGGCCTGTTCGGTCTGCGCAAGATCGACGAGGAACTGCTCGAGGATCTCGAGACCACACTGTTGATGGCCGACTGCGGCGTCGAAGCCACGCAATACCTGACCGACGCGCTGCGCGCGCGCTGGAAGCGCGACCGGCTCGAGACCGCCGACCAGTTGCGCGATGCGCTGGCCGAACTGATGGCGGATCTGCTCGCACCGCTCGAGGCGCCGCTCGACGTCTCTGCCCACAAGCCGTTCATCGTGATGATCGCCGGCGTCAATGGCGCCGGCAAAACGACCTCCATCGGCAAGCTCGCCAAATACTTTCAGGCGCAGGGGCGCAGCGTGCTGCTGGCCGCCGGCGACACCTTCCGTGCCGCCGCGCGCGAACAGCTCGAGACCTGGGGGGCGCGCAACAACGTCACCGTGATCGCGCAGGACAAGGGTGACTCGGCCGCGGTGATCTTCGATGCGGTCAATGCGGCGCGTGCGCGCGGCATCGACGTCGTGCTCGCGGATACGGCCGGGCGCCTGCCGACGCAACTGCATCTGATGGAAGAAATTGCCAAGGTGCGTCGCGTCATCACCAAGGCCGATGCGAGTGCGCCGCATGAGGTGTTGCTGGTGCTCGACGCCAACATCGGCCAGAACGCACTCGCCCAGGTCAAGGCCTTCGATGCGGCCATCGGCGTGAGCGGGCTGGTGCTCACCAAGCTCGACGGCACGGCCAAGGGCGGCATCGTCGCGGCGATCGCGCGCCAGCACCCCAAGCCGCTGCGCTTCATCGGCGTGGGCGAGGGCATCGACGACCTGCGCCCCTTCGTAGCACGTGAATTCGTCGACGCGCTGTTTGGGCGCGAACGCCGCACATGATCGTCTTCGACAAGGTCGTCAAGCGCTATCCGGGCGACTACGTCGCGCTCGGCGGGGTCAGTTTCGAGATCCGTCATGGCGAGCTGGTCGTGCTCTCGGGCCATTCGGGTGCCGGCAAGAGCACCTTGCTCAAGATGATCCCGGCCATCGAACGGCCCACTGCCGGCACGGTCAGCATCAACGGCCAGGACGTATCGCGCCTGCGCGCCTCGGCGATACCCTATCTGCGTCGCAACCTGGGGCTGGTATTGCAGGAGAGCCGGCTGCTGTTTGACCGCAGCGTATTCGACAACGTGATGCTGCCGCTGAGGATCACCGGCCATCTGCCGCGTGACGCCGCCAAACGCGTCGACGCCGCGCTCGAACGCGTCGGTCTGGCCGGGCGCGGGCGTGAGATGCCGCCCGGACTGTCCGGCGGCGAGCAGCAGCGCGTGGCGATCGCACGCGCCATCGTCAATCGCCCGTCCATCCTGATCGCCGACGAACCCACGGCGCACCTGGACTCGGCTTACGCGCGCGACATCGCCGGCCTGTTCAAATCCTTCAACGAGGCCGGCGTGACCATCATCGTATCCACCCACGACGAGCGTCTGTTCTCGCAGTGGCGTCCGCGCCGCATGGTGCTGGGCAAGGG
>JACESY010000024.1 GCA_013911595.1 Azoarcus sp. | reverse complement strand
GTCATCATCGTCACGCTGCGCGGAGGCGCTGGGCGGACGATGCTGAACAGCAGCCAGAATGACAAGACCAGCACGGCGAGTCCGGCGAGTACCGTCACAGCCACGACCACGCCGGATTGATCCTTGAACCATCGCAGAGTACTCATGATTCGTCCGCTCCGGTGAGAGTTGCGGACCGCCAGGCCCGCCGCAGCGTCAGCCGCGTCGCATCGCGTCGAAGAATTCCGCGTTGTTCTTCGTCGCCTTGACCTTGTCGAGCAGGAATTCCATCGCGTCCATGTCGTCCATGCCATAGAGCAGCTTGCGCAGGATCCAGACTTTCTGGAGGATGTCCGGCTTCATCAGCAACTCTTCGCGTCGTGTGCCCGAACGGTTGACGTTGATCGCAGGATAGACCCGCTTCTCGGCCATGCGCCGGTCGAGGTGCAATTCCATGTTGCCGGTGCCCTTGAACTCCTCGTAGATCACGTCGTCCATGCGGCTGCCGGTGTCGATCAGCGCGGTGGCGATGATCGTCAGGCTGCCACCTTCCTCAATGTTGCGCGCAGCGCCGAAAAAGCGCTTGGGTTTCTGTAGCGCGTTGGCGTCGACACCGCCGGTAAGTACCTTGCCGGAAGCTGGTACGACGGTGTTGTATGCGCGTGCCAGTCGGGTCAGGGAGTCGAGCAGGATCACGACATCCTTCTTGTGCTCGGTCAGGCGCTTGGCCTTCTCGATGACCATTTCGGCGACCTGTACGTGACGCGAGGCGGGCTCGTCGAAGGTCGAGGCGACAACCTCGCCGCGCACCGAGCGCTGCATCTCGGTGACTTCTTCCGGACGCTCGTCGATCAACAGCACGATGACCGTGATGTCCGGATGATTGGTGATGATGGCATGGGCGATGTGCTGCAGCATCACCGTCTTGCCGCTTTTCGGCGACGAGACGATCAGCCCGCGCTGCCCTTTGCCGATCGGCGCGATCATGTCGATCACGCGGCCGGTGATGTTCTCTTCGCTGCGTATGTCACGTTCGAGTTTCAGGCACTCGTTGGGGTGCAGCGGCGTGAGGTTCTCGAACAGGATCTTGTGCTTGCAGTTCTCGGGCGGTTCGCCGTTGATCTTGTCGAGCTTGACCATCGCGAAGTAACGCTCGCCATCCTTGGGCGTGCGGATCTCGCCTTCGATGGTGTCGCCGGTGTGCAGGTTGAAACGGCGAATCTGGGAGGGCGACACGTAGATGTCGTCGGTCCCGGCCAGGTACGAAGTGTCGGGTGAGCGCAGGAAGCCGAAGCCGTCCGGCAACACCTCGAGCGCGCCGTCACCGAAGATCGGCTCGCCCTTCTTGGCCCGGTTCTTCAGCAGGGCGAATACGAGTTCCTGTTTTTTCAGCCGATTTGCGCCGTCGATGCCATTGGTGGTGGCCATTTCGAGCAGTTGGCTGACGTGGAGGGCTTTGAGCTCCGATAGATGCATGGCAGGTATGTGCGCGGTCGCGCTTCAGGTGAATGAGTGATCGGTGGGGAGACGGAGACGAATCTCGGTGTCGCCCGGCGGTTGCCCGGCGACAGGCGGGGAGCGCCCGGCAGGGCGCCCGCATGCGGAATCAGAGGTTGCTGTCGATGAAAGCCGTCAGTTGGGATTTGGACAGCGCGCCGACCTTGGTCGCCTCGACGTTGCCACCCTTGAACAGCATCAGGGTGGGAATGCCGCGAACGCCGAATTTGGCCGGCGTGTCCTGGTTGTCGTCAATGTTGATTTTGGCGATCTTGAGCTTGCCGGAGTACTCGCCGGCAATATCGTCGAGGATCGGAGCGATCATCTTGCACGGTCCGCACCATTCCGCCCAGTAATCCACCAGAACCGGAAGAGGTTCCTGCAGGACTTCGGCGTCGAAGTTGCTGTCGGTGACGTGATGAATGTGTTCGCTCATGTTTCCTCGCGTGAGTGGATCTACGGACGTGAATGTGTTTCGTGTGCGACCGTGCCGCGCGCGACGCACGCGGCAGGTGGAAGTCGGGGGTGTTCGGAGATAAACCGGGTGATGCCGAAACTTATGCCATGCCGTGCGTTGCGTCAAGGTTTTCCCCTGCGCAAAGTTGGTATGGTGCCGCGAACGTGGCGAAAACCCCTTCTCGTCGGCTATATTGTCGGGCACTGCGGACGAAACGCTACGTCCTGAACCACTCCCGGAGAACTCTTTCCATGACCTATGTTGTGACCGAATCCTGCATCCGCTGCAAATACACCGACTGCGTCGACGTGTGCCCGGTGGACTGTTTCCGCGAGGGGCCGAACTTTCTCGTGATCGATCCGGATGAGTGTATCGATTGCACGCTGTGCGTTGCCGAATGCCCGGTCGAGGCGATCTTCGCCGAGGACGATGTGCCCGAAGATCAGCAGCACTTCACCGAACTCAACGCCGAACTTGCCAAGCAGTGGCCTGCCATCGTGGAGCGCAAGGACGCGCTCGAGGATGCCGACGAGTGGGCGCAGGTCAAAGACAAGCTGGGCGAGCTCGAACGCTGAAATCTAGCTCGCCCGCTAAAGGCTGACGGAGCGAAGCGATGGAGCGGATCTGGTTGCGCAGCTACCCGCCGGGCGTACCCGCCGAGATCGAGCCCGAATGCGCGAACCTGATTGAGGTCATCGAGGATTCGGTGCGGCGTTTCGCCGAACGACCGGCCTATGTCTGCATGGGACGCAGTCTGTCCTACGCGGACCTGGATCGCCTGTCGCGGCATTTTGCGGCCTTCCTGCGTTCAGATCTCGAGCTCGAGCGCGGTGCGCGCGTTGCGCTGATGATGCCAAACGTGCTGCAGTATCCCGTAGCCTTGTTCGGTGCGCTGCGCGCGGGCTGCACCGTCGTCAACGTCAATCCGCTCTACACCGCGCGTGAGCTCGAGCATCAACTTGTCGATTCGGGTGCCGACACGCTTGTCGTGCTGGAGAATTTCGCCCATACGGTCGAAAAGCTCGGTAAGGCCGTCCCACGCAATATTGTGGTCACGGGTCTGGGCGACCTGCTCGGTGCTCCCAAGGGCTGGCTCGTCAACTTCGTGGTACGCCACGTGCGAAAGATGGTGCCCGCGTGGACGCTTGAGGGCCACGTCCGTTTTCGCGACGCGCTCGCGCGTGGCGCGCAGCGCACTTTCGAGCCAGTCTCGCCCGCGCCCGACGACATCGCCTTCCTGCAGTACACGGGTGGAACGACCGGGCGCGCCAAGGGTGCGGTGCTCACGCACGCCAACATCTGCGCAAATCTGGCACAGGCGCATGCCTGGATCCGGCCTTGCGTGGAGGAGGGCAAGGAGCTCATTGTCACCGCGCTGCCGCTCTACCATATCTTCTCGCTGACGGCGAACTGCCTGATGTTCGGCAGCCTCGGTGCGACCAATCTGCTGATCACCAATCCGCGCGACATTCCCGGATTCGTCAAGGAACTCGGTCGCCATCGGTTTACTGCGATCACCGGCGTCAATACGCTGTTCAACGCGCTGCTCGATCACCCGGACTTCGCGAAGCTCGATTTCTCGTCGCTCAAGATCACACTCGGTGGCGGCATGGCGGTGCAGCGCAGGGTTGCCGAGCGCTGGCAGGCAGCCACCGGAAATACCCTGACCGAAGCCTACGGCCTGACCGAGACCTCGCCGGCGGTGAGCATCAACCCGCTTGATGTGGGCCATTACAATCATTCGATTGGTCTGCCGCTGCCATCGACGGATGTCTCCATCCGCGATGACGACAACAACGAGGTGCTGCCGGGAGAACCGGGCGAGCTCTGCATCCGCGGGCCGCAGGTGATGCGCGAATACTGGCAGCGCCCCGATGAGACGGCGGCCGCCTTTGCGGCGGACGGTTTTTTTCGCTCGGGCGACATCGCTACGATGGACGAGGGCGGCTACCTGACCATCGTCGATCGAAAGAAGGACATGATCAACGTGTCCGGCTTCAACGTCTTCCCCAACGAGATCGAGGATGTGCTTGTCTCGCATCCGCAAGTGCTCGAGGCGGCGGCAGTTGGCGTACCCGACGAGCGCAGCGGCGAACTGGTCAAGGTCTTCGTCGTGCGGCGCGAGCTCACGCTGACCGAGGAGGCGCTGATCGCCCACTGTCGCGAGAGCCTGACCGCCTACAAGGTGCCGCACCGGGTGGAGTTCCGCGATTCGCTGCCCAAGACCAACGTCGGCAAGATCCTGCGCCGGGCATTGCGCGACGAAGGCTGAAGCGGGCGCGCGTGCTAGAATCCGCAGCCTCGAAACGACGGCCTGCGCGCGAGTTTCCCCATGTCCGGCAATACCCAAGGCAAGCTTTTCAGCGTTACTTCGTTCGGCGAGTCGCACGGCCCGGCCATCGGTTGCGTCGTCGACGGATGTCCGCCCGGGCTGGCGATCTCCGCCGAAGACATCCAGCGCGAGCTTGATCGGCGCAAGCCCGGCACATCGCGCAATGTGACGCAGCGGCGCGAGAGCGACGAGGTCGAGATCCTGTCCGGAGTCTTTGAAGGGGTCACGACCGGCACGCCGATTTCGCTGCTCATCCGTAACCAAGACCAGCGTTCTAAGGACTACGGCAACATCGCCGAGACCTTCCGCCCGGGCCACGCCGACTATCCCTACTGGCAGAAGTACGGCATCCGCGACCATCGTGGAGGCGGACGCTCGTCGGCGCGCGAGACGGCAGTACGCGTCGCCGCTGGCGCAATCGCCCGCAAATGGCTGCGTGAGCGTCACGGTATCGTCATCCGCGGCTACATGGCCGCGCTGGGCCCTATCGATATCGCGTTCGAGGACTGGGCGGAAGTCGACCGCAATCCGTTCTTCGCGCCCAATGCCGGCATCGTGCCGCAGCTTGAGGAATTCATGGACGGGCTGCGCAAGTCCGGCGACTCGGTCGGTGCGCGTATCAATGCCGTAGCCACGGGGCTTCCCGTGGGCTGGGGCGAGCCCGTGTATGACCGTCTCGACGCAGACATTGCTTATGCGATGATGAACATCAACGCGGTCAAGGGTGTGGAGATCGGCTCAGGCTTCGCCTCGGTTGCGCAACGCGGCACGGAGCATTCCGACGAGATCACCCCCGAGGGCTTCCTGTCGAACAACGCCGGCGGCGTGCTCGGCGGGCTGAGTACCGGGCAGGACATCCTCGTGAGCATCGCGATCAAGCCGACCTCGAGCATCCGCCTGGACCGACGCTCGATCGACAAGCAGGGCAATGCGGTCGTGGTCAACACCCACGGTCGCCACGACCCGTGCGTGGGCATTCGCGCGACGCCGATTGCCGAAGCGATGCTGGCGCTGGTGCTGATGGATCACGCGCTGCGCCATCGGGCGCAATGCGCCGACGTGCGCACGAGCACGCCGATCGTGCCGCGGCTCGCGCCGGCAGGGCAGCAGACGCCGCCTCCGCCCGAGGATTGATTCACACGCTTTGAGCGTCGGGCCGGCCTCGTCACCGGGGCGAAGTCCGGCGCAGGACGGACCATGTTCCCGTACTGGCGGCTGTCCACCTACTATTTCTTCTATTTCGGCTTCGTCGGCGCGTTCTCGCCGTACTTCACGCTGTATCTGCAATCGCTCGACTATGGCGCGACCGACATCGCCGTGCTGATGTCGGTGATGCAGGTCATGCGCGTGCTTGCCCCGGGCCTGTGGGGGTGGCTGGCCGAACGCACCGGCCTGCGTGTGCCCATCGTGCGCGCCTCGGCCATCGCGAGTCTGGCCGGCTTCTGCCTGTTCTTCTTCACGACCAGCTTTGCCGGCATGTTCCTCGCGATGGTGCTGATGGCCTTCTTCTGGAGCGCCGCGCTGCCGCTCGTCGAGAGTCTCACCTTCGCGCACCTCGGCGCACTGGGTCATCGCTACGGGCGCATCCGTCTGTGGGGGTCGCTCGGTTTCATCGTCGCGGTGGTTGGCCTGGGGTATCTGCTCGATTTCGTCGCGATCGACCGGGTTCTGGTGATCATCGCGCTGGTGCTGATCGGCATTGTCGTCTGCGCCTTCTTCCTGCCAGAGGCCGCGGCGCACACGGCCGTGCGCGGCCGCGCGCGACTGGGCGAGACATTGCGCCGCCCGGAGGTCGTCGCACTGCTCGGCGCGTGCTTCTTCATGGCGGCGGCACACGGAGCCTGGTACGTGTTCTACTCCATCCATCTGGCCGATCACGGCTACGGCAAGGCGGTCATCGGCTGGATGTGGGCGCTGGGCGTGATCGCCGAGATCGGCGTGTTCCTGATCATGCCGGTGCTGGCCCAACGTTTCGGGATGCGTGCCATCCTGATGTTCTCGTTCACCGCGGCGGTGCTGCGTTTCATCCTGATCGGTTGGGGTGCAGACAGTTTTGCGCTGCTGCTCATCGGACAATTGCTGCACGGTGTGACCTTCGGCGCCTATCATGCGGCAGCGATTGCGATGATCGCGCGCTGGTTCCCCGGGCGTCTGCAGGCACATGGCCAGGCGCTCTATGGCAGCCTGTCCTTCGGGGCCGGAGGCATGCTCGGCGGCTTGCTTGGCGGCGTGAGCTGGGACACCATCGGAGCGGCCTGGACCTTCACGTCGAGTTCGTGCTTCGCGTTGATAGGATTGATCTGGTTGATGAGCGGTTGGCGCGCGTCGTCGGCAGCAATGCATGAGGAGAAGCAGGAATGAAGACTTCGCATTCGGGACGGCTGGTTGCGGCACTGGCTGTACTTTCGCTGGCCGCCTGCCAGAGCGTACAGACGACGGGTAGCGGCGAGGTCGGTGTCGACCGCAACCAGTTGATGATGGTCTCCGCCGAGGAGGTGGAGCAAGCCTCGGCCCAGCAGTACGCCGAAGTGATGGAAGAGGCCAGAGAGCAGGGCGCGCTCAATCGCGACGCGCGCCAGCTCGAGCGCGTGCGCACGATCACCAACCGGCTCGTCGCCCAGGTTGACAGCTTTCGACCCGATGCGGCGGCGTGGCCCTGGGAGATCAATGTGATCCGCTCCGACGAGCTCAACGCCTGGTGCATGGCGGGCGGCAAGATGGCGATCTACTCGGGCCTGATCGAACAGCTTGAACTGAGCGACGACGAGATCGCCGCGGTGATGGGGCACGAGATTGCCCATGCTTTGCGCGAGCATGCGCGTGAGCGTGTGTCGCGCTCGATGGCCACTGGCATCGGCGTGTCCCTCGCCGGCGCCGTCCTCGGGGCAGGGCAGACCGGCACCAATCTGATGGGGCAGGTCGCACGGGTGACCTTCGAACTGCCGCATTCACGCCTGCACGAGACCGAGTCCGACCGCATCGGCGTGGAGCTGGCCGCGCGCGCCGGCTACGATCCGCGCGCAGCCGTCAGTCTGTGGGACAAGATGTCGTCGCGCTCGTCCGGCGGTCCGCCAAAGTGGTTGTCGACCCACCCTGCGCACGACGAGCGCCAACTCGAACTGCAGCGGGCCAGCGAGCGCGTCATGCCGCTGTATCAGCAGGCACGACGTTGAAACGCCGCGCACGGCGGATTTGGCCTGTCGTCGCGGCATGTGAAATAATCAGGGACTTTTTCCCGCTGGAAAAGCACGCATGAAACCGCGCACCTTGTACGACAAACTGTGGGACGCTCACCTGGTGAGGCAGGAGGACAACGGCACGGCGCTGATCTACATTGATCGCCATCTCGTGCATGAGGTCACCAGCCCGCAGGCCTTCGAGGGGCTCAAGCTCGCGCAGCGCAAGCCCTGGCGCGTGCACTCGATCGTCGCCACGGCCGATCACAACACGCCAACCGATCACTGGGATGAAGGCATCAAGGATCCCGTCTCGCGCCAGCAGGTCGAGACGCTCGACGCCAATATCCGCGAGGTTGGTGCGTTGGCCTACTTTCCGTTCCGCGACGATCGACAGGGCATCGTGCACGTCATCGGCCCCGAGAACGGCGCGACCCTGCCCGGCATGACCGTGGTGTGCGGCGACTCGCACACCTCGACGCACGGCGCTTTCGGCTGCCTTGCGCACGGCATCGGCACCTCGGAAGTGGAGCACGTGCTGGCCACGCAGTGCCTGCTGCAGAAGAAGTCGAAGAACATGCTGGTACGGGTCGACGGCGAATTGCCGCGTGGCGTGACCGCCAAGGACATCGTGTTGGCGATCATCGGTCAGATCGGAACGGCCGGCGGTACGGGCTACGCGATCGAGTTCGGCGGCAGCGCGATTCGCGCCCTGTCGATGGAAGGGCGCATGACGATCTGCAACATGGCTATCGAGGCCGGCGCACGCGCCGGCATGGTGGCGGTGGATCAGACCACGATCGATTATGTCGAGGGTCGCCCGTTCGCTCCGAGCGGCGAGGACTGGGACAAGGCCGTGGCCTACTGGCGCACGCTGCAGTCGGATGACGACGCGGTTTTCGACCGTGTCGTCGAACTCGACGCCGCCACCGTCGAGCCACAGGTGACCTGGGGCACCTCGCCCGAAATGGTGACCGAGATCGGCGGGTTCGTGCCCGATCCCGCGACCATCAGCGATCCGGTTCGCCGCGAGAGTACCGAACGCGCGCTAAAGTACATGGGGCTGGCCCCGAACACCCCAATGACCCGAATCGAGCTCGATCAGGTCTTCATCGGCTCCTGTACCAACTCGCGCATCGAGGATCTGCGCGAGGCCGCCGCAGTGGTGAAGGGTCGGCGCAAGGCCGATAATGTGCGCCGTGTGCTCGTCGTGCCGGGTTCGGGGCTGGTCAAGGTCCAGGCCGAAAAGGAAGGGTTGGACCGGATCTTTCTTGACGCCGGTTTCGAGTGGCGCGAACCGGGTTGTTCGATGTGTCTGGCGATGAACGCCGACCGGCTGGAGCCGGGCGAGCGTTGCGCGTCGACCTCGAACCGCAATTTCGAGGGCCGTCAGGGAGCTGGAGGACGGACCCATCTCGTGAGTCCCGCGATGGCCGCAGCCGCGGCCGTGACCGGGCATTTTGTCGATGTACGCAACATGAACTGAAATGGAGATTGCCATGCAGAAAAAATTCAAAATGATCGCTCTGGTTCTTGCCGCCGGCCTGCTGGTCGCGGGTTGCAACACCATGGAAGGTGCCGGCAAGGATATCGAGAAAGGTGGCGAAGCCATCCAGAAGTCGGCCAATTGATGAAGCAATTCGAGACCCTCAATGGTCTCGTCGCTCCCCTGGACCGGGCGAACGTCGACACCGATGCGATCATTCCGAAACAGTTTCTGAAGTCGGTCAAGCGCACCGGCTTCGGGCCGAACCTGTTCGACGAATGGCGCTACCTCGATGTCGGCCAGCCCGGCCAGGATTCCAGCGCACGACCGAAGAACCCGGACTTCGTCCTCAACCAGCCGCGCTATGAAGGCGCGCAAATCCTGCTGGCGCGTGAGAACTTCGGCTGCGGCAGTTCGCGCGAGCATGCGCCCTGGGCGCTCGAGGACTTTGGCTTCCGGGCGATCATCGCCCCGAGCTTTGCCGAGATCTTCTTCAACAACAGCTTCAAGAACGGGCTGTTGCCGATCGTGTTGCCTGCGCAAACGGTCGATGAGTTGTTCCGCGAGTGCGAGGCCACCGCAGGCTATCGCCTGGTGATTGACCTGGCCGCCCAGACGGTGACCCGTCCCGACGGCACAAAGATCACCTTCGAGGTCGATGCCTTCCGCAAGGAGTGCCTGCTCAACGGCTGGGACGACATCGGGCTGACCCTGCTCCATGGCGACGAGATCAAGGCCTTCGAGGCGCGTCGACGCGCCGAGCATCCGTATTACTTTTCCTGAGCCGCAAGCCGGCTCGGGACGACTGGAGAAGCACCCCGATGAAGATCTGCATTGCCCCGGGCGACGGTATCGGCCCGGAGATCATGGCTGAGGCGGTCCGCGTGCTCAAGGCGCTGGACCTGAAGATGGAGTTCGAGGAAGCCCTGGTGGGCGGCTGCGCGGTGGACGCCTCGGGCGATCCGCTGCCCGAGGCCTCGCAGAAACTCGTGCGCGAGGCCGATGCGATCCTGCTGGGTGCCGTCGGCGGTCCCAAATGGGACGCCAATCCGCGCGAACAGCGTCCCGAGCGCGGCCTGTTGCGCATCCGCAAGGATCTCAACCTGTTCGCCAATTTTCGCCCGGCGATCCTCTACGCCGAGCTCGCCAACGCCTCCTCGCTCAAGCCGGACATCGTCGCCGGGCTGGACATCCTGATTGTGCGTGAACTGACCGGCGACATCTACTTCGGTCAGCCACGCGCGATCGAGATGCGCGACGGCGAGCGCTTCGGCTTCAACACCATGCACTACTCGGAGAGCGAGATCCGTCGCATCGGCCGCGTCGCCTTCGAGGCCGCGCGCAAGCGCAACAAGCGCCTGTGCTCGGTTGACAAGATGAACGTGCTCGAGACCTCGCAGCTGTGGCGTGACGTGATGATCGAACTCGAGCCGGAGTACCCGGATGTCGAGCTGTCCCACATGCTCGTCGACAATGCGGCGATGCAGCTGGTGCGCAATCCCAAGCAGTTCGACGTGATCGTCACCGGCAACATGTTCGGCGACATCCTGTCAGACGAGGCCGCGATGCTCACCGGCTCGATCGGCATGCTGCCGTCGGCCTCGCTCGATGAGAACAGCAAGGGCATGTACGAACCCTCGCATGGCTCGGCACCGGACATCGCCGGCAAGGGGCTGGCGAACCCGCTGGCGACCATCCTGTCGGCGGCGATGATGCTGCGCTACACCTTCGCCCTCGACGAGCCTGCGCAACGCATCGAGAACGCGGTGCAAAAGGTGCTCTCGCAGGGTTATCGCACCGCCGACATCCACGAGCCGGGGCTCAAGCGTGTCGGTACCACGCAGATGGGCGACGCCGTCCTCGCGGCCCTGTGATCCAGGGCGAGACGAACAAGCAGGGGAAGTGAAATGAACAAGGTTGGACTGGTCGGCTGGCGCGGCATGGTGGGTTCCGTGCTGATGCAGCGCATGGAAGAAGAGGGTGATTTCGCCCACATCGAGCCGGTGTATTTCTCGACCTCGAACGCCGGTGGCAAGGCGCCGGCATTCGGCGGTAAGGCGGGCGGCACCCTGCAGGACGCCTCCGACATCGATGCGCTGGCTGCCTGCGACATCGTCGTTAGCTGCCAGGGTGGGGACTATACCAAGGAGGTCTTCGAGAACCTGCGCGCGAGTGGCTGGAACGGGCACTGGGTCGATGCGGCCAGCACATTGCGCATGGCCGACGACGCGGTGATCGTGCTTGACCCGGTCAACCGCGACGTCATCGACGCGGCGCTGGACAAGGGTAATCGCAACTGGATCGGCGGCAACTGCACGGTCTCGCTGATGCTCATGGGCCTGGGCGGGCTGCTGCGGGCCGATATGATCGAGTGGATCTCGGCCATGACCTACCAGGCGGCCTCCGGTGCGGGTGCGCAGAACATGCGCGACCTGATCACGCAGATGGGTATGCTGCGCGACGCCGTGGCCGACGAGCTGGCCGACCCGCGTTCGGCGATTCTCGACATCGATCGCAAGGTCATCGAGACAATGCGTTCCCCCGATTTTCCGGTGGACAACTTCCGCGGCGCGGCGCTGGCCGGCAGCCTGATCCCGTGGATCGACGTACCGGTCGAGCACGGGCAGTCAAAGGAAGAGTGGAAGGGTGGCGCCGAGTGCAACAAGATTCTCGGCCGTCCCGCCTTCCGCAGCCCCGGCAGCGTGCCTATTGACGGCGTGTGCGTGCGCATCGGTGCGATGCGCTGCCATGCCCAGGCGCTCACGATCAAGCTCAAGCGCGACGTGCCGATGGTCGAGATCGAGCAGATCCTCGGCGAGGCCAACGACTGGGTCAAGGTCGTTCCGAACGAGCGCGAGGCCACCGAGCGCGAACTCACGCCGGCGGCGGTCACCGGCACGTTGTCGGTCCCCGTCGGACGTTTGCACAAGATGGCGATGGGGCCGGAGTACCTGAGTGCCTTTACCGTTGGCGATCAGTTGCTGTGGGGCGCGGCCGAGCCGCTGCGCCGCATGCTCGGCATTCTGCTCGGACGCTGAGCGGCCGGCGCGGCGTGTCGTCAATGCGACACACGTCGCATCGGCTGGGCGCCCGCATGTTGCGTTCCAGTCTGCATTCGCGTATCAAAATGCCAATTGAAAGTGCAAGTTGCTGCGTGAAGTTAAAGAAGATGCTAGATTGCGCTGAACATGCGGGGCGAGTAGTCGTGTCCGCGTGTCCGGGCCTGAGGCCACTTTCCGTCCTACCGGGCGCTTGAACACGACAATCGCTATGAACAAATCGCTCAGGGTATCTGTCCTCGCAGCCGCTATCGCTGCGACGCTCCCGTCATGGGTCGGTGCCGCCGGACTCGGCGGCATCAATGTTTTCAGCGCCCTAGGGCAGCCACTGCGGGCCGAGATCGAGCTTCAGGCCGCGTCGGACGAGTTGGACGGCATGGCCGCGCTGGTGCCGGGACCGGACGTTTTCCGCGAGGCCGGCCTGCCGTACTCGAACCTGATGCAGGACCTCGAGATTACGATAGATCGCTCCTCGACGCGGCCGGTTCTGCGTGTAAACAGTCGGCGCGCGGTGAATGAACCCTTTGTCGACATCCTGGTGGAACTGAGCTGGTCTGCGGGCAGGGTGACGCGCGAGTACACCTTGCTGCTCGATCCGGTGGAGCGGCGACCGGTCGCCGCGGCGCGTGGTCAGGCCCAGACCCAGGCTCGAACCCAAGAGCCGGCGGCAGCCGGCGGCCTCTCCGGCGAGCATCGCGTACGCGGCGGCGAGACCCTGCATCGCATCGCGATGCAGTACATGCCGGAGGGCGCGCACCATGAACAGATGCTCATCGCACTGTTGCGCGCCAACGAGAACGCTTTTGCCGACGGTAATATCAATCGCCTGCTCGCCAATTCGCGGCTGGACATCCCGGACGAGGATGCCGTCGCCGCAGTCGGTGTGATCGAGGCGCGAGAACAAGTGCGCGCCCAAGCGCAGGCGTTCGAGGCCTACCGCAGGCGCGTTGCGGGTGCCGCAGCTTCACGGCCTCCATCGTCCGAACCGACACCTTCGACGCAGCGCGAGGGGCGGGTCGAACCTCGCGTCGAGGAAGTGGTGCGCGGCGAAGGCGCGCGCGATCAGGTCCAGGTTTCCGGCGCGCCGATCCCGCAGGCGCCCGCACAGGCGGACGCTCCTGCGGCAGTGGCGGATATTCCTCCGCCGGCGGCCCCGGGTGCTGTCGCGGCCGAGGAAGATCTGGTCGTGATTTCGCGCCAGCTCGACGAGGCGAACAGCCGCATCGCCGAGCTCGAGACAACGATCCGGGACATGCAGCGCGCGTTTGAGATGAACAACCGGCTGCAGGCCGAGCGCGAGGGCGCCTCCGATGCGCCTGCTGCGGCCGCGGAAAGTCCGCGTCCCGCACCTCGTCCGGCCGCGCCGCCGCCGGCCCAGCCTTCGATGCTCGAATCGCTCACCGCCAATCCGATGCTGCTCGCGGGGGGCGCGCTGGTGCTGGCCCTGCTCGCGCTGCTTGGCATCCGCATTGCACGGCGTCGGCGCGAGGAGGCCGAGTTCATGGACTCACCGGCCTATGCCGAGCCGCATGGCGACTCGCCTTCGGTGGTGAGCGTGCCTGCCGGCGAGCGCGTCGATACGGATACTTCGTCCAACGGTCCGTCGAGCGTACTCGACACCGATTTCAGCCAGACGGGCTTGTCGGCGATCGACGCCAATGAAGGCGTCGACCCCGTCGCCGAGGCCGATGTCTATCTGGCCTACGGACGCGATGCCCAGGCCGAGGAAATCTTGCTCGACGCGCTCAAGGTCGATGCGTCGCGCCATGCGATCTACCTGAAGCTGCTCGAAGTCTATGAGCAGCGTGGCGACCGCAAGCAGTTCGAGGCGATCGCGACCGATCTGTTTGGACGTACCGGCGGTGAGGGCGCGGACTGGCAAAAGGCTGTTGCGATGGGTCAACGCATCGACCCGGATAATCCGCTTTATGGTGGTTCGGGCAACACCACGGTGCCGCCGGCCGGGGGCGCACTTGGAGGCGCAGCGGCAGCGACCGTGGCGACGGCAGCGATCGCAGAGGAGAGCCAGGCGGACGACGCACCGGACGCAGTTCTGCCGGAACTCGATGTGCAGCCCGACGACACGCAGGACTTGTCGGAGCCGGAGGAGCAAGATGAGCTTGCATCGCTGGACTTCGATCTCGACTCGGTTGCCGAAGAGCCGGAGACGGTTGCTCCCGCCGATTCCGACGATACGGCCGCGACGAGCAGCGATGATGACAACATGCTCGCGTTCGATCTGGATCTGGGCGACGACACGCCGCCGGCAGAGCCCCTCGCCGTGCCAGGATCCGACACCCGGGCCGATGCCGTGCCGGTTGCATCCGAAGACGACATGCCGCCGACCGAGGAGTCGACCTACATGGATCTGGAAAAGACCGAGTTCGACGCCAACGTGCTCGATTTCGATCTCGACCTGAGTTCGCCGGCAGACGATGAGGTCGGGCACGCGTCGTCGGATGGCGACATGGATCTGTCTACCGTCGATCCGAATCTCGACGAGTTGCAGGCGAACGCCCCGACATCGGCGGACGAGGCGCACGACGACGAGTCGGTCGGCGTGGTGCCCGATTTCGCGGCGGAGGATGTTCAGCGCGAGATGGATACCAAACTCGAACTGGCCCGCGCCTATGACGAAATGGGCGATCGGGAGGGCGCGCGCGAGCTGCTCGAGGAAGTCGTCAAGGAAGGCTCGCCCGAACAGCGCGAGGCGGCCGAGCGCATGATTGAGAAGCTCGCATGATCATTGCGCGCCATTCGGTCGGCGGCGCCTGCCACGCGGGTCCCGCCGGCTGATCGTTTTTTCATCATGCATTCCGGTCTGCTGGTCTTTCTGTGGCTGCTCGCCGTGGCGAGCCTTCAATTTCTCGATCTTGGCGCGCTCACCGCGGTGCTCGTCGCGAGCGCGATCGCGACGGCGCGCTACGCGCCGGTGCGTGGAAAACGCCTCGTCAAGCGCGTGCGTTTCATCCTGATCGCGATCGTTATCCTGTTCGCCGGTTTCACCCCCGGCGAAGCCGTATTCATCGACTGGCCGAGCATCAGCCCTTCGCGTGAAGGTGTGGTGCTTGCCTATGAGCATGCTGCGCGGGTGGTCGTGGTCGTGCTGTTCGTCGCGCTGCTCATGGAACACCTGCCTGCCACCCGTCTGGTCGGTGCGCTGCACGCGCTGTTGCGCCCCCTGCATGCCTTGGGTGTCCCGGCCGATCGCGTCGCCGTGCGCACCTTGTTGGTGCTGCGGTTTGTGGAGGCGGAGAAGCCGCCGCGCTGGGACCACTGGATCAGCGACGATTCGAACGATCTGCATGAGGCCATCGCGGTCGAACGGCAAAGTTTCGGTCCCTTTGATCGAGTCGTAATCGGAGTGCTTGCGCTGGTCGCCTGCGTGCTGCTGTGGTGGGGGCTGCAGTGAGGGTCGCGTTTGGTGTCGAGTATGCCGGGGATGCGTTCGAGGGTTGGCAGAGCCAGAAGCATGGGCGCACGGTGCAGGATCACCTTGAGCGGGCGATTGCGCAGATTGCCAACCATCCGGTCCGGCTGCATTGCGCCGGCCGGACGGATACCGGCGTGCATGCCACGGCCCAGGTGGCGCACTTCGACACCGACGCTTCGCGTCCGGTGTCGGCCTGGGTGCGCGGCGTCAATACCCGGCTCGACGTGCCGATATCCGTGCGCTGGGCGGTCGAGGTTGCGGATGACTTTCACGCGCGTTATCTGGCGATGGCGCGCCGCTATCGTTACATACTGCACAATGCAGCCACTCGACCGGCCCTGCTGGCCCGGCGCGCGGGCTGGTTTCATCTTCCGCTGGACGTCGATGCGATGGCTCGCGCGGCCGCAATGCTGGTCGGCAGGCACGATTTCACTTCATTCCGGGCGACCGGCTGTCAGGCGAAGTCGGCCATACGCCTCATGCACGCCGCGAGCGTCGTGCGCGACGGCGAGTTTCTGGTGTTCGATTTCTACGCCAACGGATTCCTCCATCACATGGTGCGCAACCTGGTCGGTGCGCTGGTCTATGTCGGCAAGGGAACACATCCACCGGAGTGGATTGACACCCTGTTGACCGTTTGTGATCGCAGCCAGGGCGCCCCGACTTTCCCGGCCGACGGGCTCTATTTGTGCGGCGTGGATTACCCGTCGCGATGGCCGCTGCCCGGGGATGGGCGTATCATCGCCGTTCCGCGTTTTCCGCTCGTCTGAATGCACCGTACCCGAGTCAAGATCTGCGGCCTGACGCGCGTCGAGGATGTGCGCGCAGCGGTCGATGCCGGCGCAGACGCGATCGGTCTGGTCTTCTATCCGCCCAGCGCGCGCTGCGTGACGGTGGAGCGTGCAGCCGAGCTGGCTGCCGCCGTGCCGCCGTTCATCAGCGTGGTAGGCCTGTTCGTCAACCCCGAGGAAACGTTCGTGCGCGAGGTGCTCGCACACGTGCCGCTGCATGTGTTGCAGTTCCATGGCGACGAGGCGGAGCCCGATTGCGCGCGCTTCGGCCGGCCGTGGCTCAAGGCCGCGCGGGTGAGGGCAGGGCTCGATCTGCTAGAATTCGACGCTTGCCATGGCCGCGCCTCCGGGATACTGCTCGACGCCTTCGTCGAAGGCTACGGTGGCAGCGGCAAGGTCTTCGACTGGTCGCTGATTCCACAAGGAATGAACCGTCGCCGGCTGATCCTGTCTGGTGGGCTGGATGCCGATAACGTCACCGAGGCGGTGCGCAGGGTGCGTCCGTGGGCGGTCGACGTCTCGAGCGGCGTCGAAGTGCAAAAGGGAATCAAGAGCGCGGAAAGGATTGCCGCGTTCATCGCTGGAGTTCGAAATGCAGATGGCTGACACACCTTATTCGTTCCCGGACGCGAGTGGGCACTTCGGCCCCTACGGCGGTGCCTTTGTCTCTGAAACGCTGATCCCGGCGATCGCCGAGCTGCGCGACGCCTATGCGGCTGCGCGCGTCGATCCGGAGTTCATCGCCGAGTTTGAGTACGAACTCAAGCACTATGTCGGCCGACCCAGCCCGGTGTATTTCGCCCGCCGCCTCACAAAGCACTGTGGCGGCGCGCGCATCTATTTGAAGCGCGAGGATCTGAACCATACTGGCGCGCACAAGGTGAACAACTGCATCGGCCAGGCCATGCTGGCGCGCCGCATGGGCAAGCCACGCGTGATCGCCGAGACCGGTGCCGGCCAGCACGGGGTGGCCACGGCCACGGTGGCTGCGCGCTACGGCATGGAATGCGTGGTCTACATGGGTTCCGAGGACGTTCGGCGCCAGGCTGCCAACGTCTATCGCATGAAGCTGCTCGGTGCGACCGTGGTGCCGGTCGAGTCCGGTTCGCGCACGCTCAAGGACGCGCTCAACGAGGCCATGCGCGACTGGGTCACTAACGTCTCCGACACCTTCTACATCATCGGTACCGTGGCTGGTCCGCATCCCTATCCGATGATGGTGCGCGACTTCCAGTCGGTGATCGGCCAGGAATGCCTGACCCAGGTGCCCGAGCAGACCGGACGCCATCCGGACTACGTCATTGCCTGCGTCGGCGGCGGCTCCAACGCGATGGGCATCTTCCATCCGTACATCGGGGTGCCCGAGGCCAAGCTAATCGGCGTCGAGGCAGCGGGCGAGGGCATTGCCAGCGGACATCACTCGGCCAGCCTGTCGGCCGGCCGGCCCGGCGTGCTGCACGGCAACCGCACCTATCTGTTGCAGAATGACGACGGTCAGATCATCGAGACGCATTCGATCTCGGCCGGTCTCGATTACCCCGGCGTCGGTCCCGAGCATGCCTGGCTGATGGACAGCGGCCGAGCCGAGTACGTCGGCGTGACCGACGACGAGGCCTTGCAGGCGTTCCACGATCTGTGCCGGCTCGAGGGCATCATCCCGGCGCTCGAGAGTTCGCACGCGATCGCCCACGCAATGCGTCTGGCACCGACGCTCGACGCCGACAAGATCCTGCTCGTGAACCTCTCGGGGCGCGGCGACAAGGATATGCACACCGTCGCCGAGTGCTCCGGCATCCAGTTCTGAAACCGGGCCGTGCGCGGCCCGACCGACCCCAAGAGCTCATGTCCAGAATTCATACCGTTTTCGAACGCCAGCGCGAGCAGGGCCGCAAGGCCCTGATTCCGTTCATCACCGCCGGCGATCCCGACGCCGAGCTGACCGTGCCGCTGATGCACGCGCTGGTCGACGGTGGCGCCGACATCATCGAGCTTGGCGTGCCGTTTTCCGACCCGATGGCCGACGGGCCGACCATCCAGCGTGCCTCCGAGCGTGCGCTCGCCCGTGGCATGACGTTGCGCAAGGTGATCGAACTGGTGCGCAGCTTTCGCGAACGAGACGCGGATACTCCGGTGGTGCTGATGGGTTACGCCAACCCGATCGAGGCGATGGGGCCGCAGGCATTCGTCGAGGCCGCGCGTGAGGCGGGTGTCGACGGCGTCCTCGTGGTCGACTATCCGCCGGAAGAATGCCGCGAGTTTGCAGTGCGCGTGCGCGAAGCGGGTCTCGATCCGATCTTCCTGCTGGCGCCGACTTCGACGGATCAACGCTTCAGCGACATCTCCGAGGCCGGTAGCGGCTACATCTACTATGTGTCGCTCAAGGGCGTGACCGGTGTCGGAGCCGTCGATTTCGATGAGGTAGGGCGCCGCATCGAGAGCATTCGCTCGCGCGTCGGTCTGCCGATCGGGGTGGGCTTCGGCATCCGTGATGCGGCCTCCGCGCAGCGCGTGGGCCGTTTCGCCGACGCGGTCGTCGTCGGCAGTCGCATCATCGAAGAGATCGAGGGGAGCGCACGCGAACACGCTGCAGCGAATGTGCGTACCTTCGTGCAGGGTTTGCGCGATGCGCTCGACGAACTGCAGGAGAAGGGACGATGAGCTGGTTCAGCAAGCTGCTGCCGCCGCGCATCAACAAGTCGGCTGCAGGCGGAAAGAAATCCATCCCCGAGGGGCTGTGGAGCAAGTGTTCGGCGTGCGAGGCCGTGCTCTACCGTGCAGACCTCGACAGCAACCAGGCGGTCTGCCCCAAGTGCGCGCATCACCAGCGCATCCGCTCGCGCGATCGTCTCGATCGCCTGCTCGACGCCGATGGTCGGGAGGAGATCGGTCGTGAGGTCACTCCGGTCGATCCGCTCAAGTTCCGTGACTCCAAGCGCTATACGGATCGCCTGTCGGCCGCGGCCAAACAGACCGACGAGGAGGACGCGCTGGTCGTCATGCGTGGCGCGATCTGTGGCCTGCCGGTGGTCGTCGCCTGTTTCGAATTTGAGTTCATGGGTGGTTCCATGGGATCGGTCGTCGGTGAGCGCTTCATGCGCGGCGTGCGCGCAGCCGAGCAGTTGCGCGCTCCGTTCATCTGCATCACCGCCTCGGGTGGCGCGCGCATGCAGGAGAGCCTGTTTTCGCTGATGCAGATGGCCAAGACCACGGCCGGCCTGACTCGGCTCTCCAAGCGCCGTCTGCCCTTCATCACGGTGCTGACCGACCCGACCATGGGCGGCGTGTCCGCGAGCTTCGCTTTTCTGGGTGACGTGGTGATCGCCGAACCGGGTGCACTGATCGGTTTCGCCGGACCGCGCGTGATTGAGCAGACCGTGCGCGAGACCTTGCCCGAGGGTTTCCAGCGATCCGAGTTTCTGCTCGACAAGGGCGCAATCGACATGATTGTCGACCGTCGCGAGATGCGTGACGAACTTGCCCGCATCATCGCACTGCTGACCCGTCAGAACGCACCCGAAGCGTCCGCCGCCTGATCCCCGTCGCCTGCATGTCATTGCCGAAGACGCTGGATGCCTGGCTGGGGTTGCTCGAGTCGCGCCATGCTCGCTCGATCCAGCTGGGGCTGGAACGCGTCGAGGTGGTGCGCTCGCGCATGGCGTGCGCCAGCGATGCGGTGATCATTACGGTCGGCGGCACCAACGGCAAAGGTTCGACCTGCGCGATGCTCGAAGCCGTGCTGCGCGCCGGCGGTTATCGCGTCGGCCTGTACACCTCCCCGCATCTGCTGCGCTACAACGAACGCGTGCGCGTCGACGGTCGGGAAGTGGACGACGAGACGCTGGTGGATGCCTTCGATGCGGTCGAGGCCGCGCGCGAGGATACGCCGCTGACGTATTTCGAGCACGGCACGCTCGCCGCGTGGTACGCCTTCTGTCGTGAGCCCCTCGATGTGATCGTGCTCGAGGTGGGCCTGGGCGGGCGTCTCGACGCAGTTAACGTGTTCGATTCGGACTGTGCGATCGTCACGTCGATCGCGATGGATCATCAGGAGTATCTGGGCGACACGCGAGAGGCCATCGGCCACGAGAAGGCCGGCATCTTCCGAAAGGGGCGGGCGGCCATCTGTGCCGATCCGCAGCCGCCCGAGTCGCTGCTGCTCCACGCCGAAGGCATCGATGCCGAGCTGTGGCTCATCGGGCGTGATTTTGGTCATTCGGGCGACCGCCAGCAGTGGTCGTGGTGGTGTGCCCCACGCGCACTTGAAGCGGCGCCGGTACGCCGTGCAGGCTTGGCCTTTCCGGCCCTGCGCGGCGTCAATCAGTTGCTCAACGCCTCGGCCGTGCTGATGACGCTCGAGGTGTTGCGCGATCGCATTCCGGTCGCGATGCAGGCGGTCCGCGAAGGCTTGATGCATGTCGAACTGCCCGGGCGTTTTCAGGTGCTTCCCGGGCGACCGGCCGTCGTGCTCGACGTTGCCCACAACGTGCAGGCGGCGGGCGTGCTCGCGGAGAACCTGTTTTCGATGGGATTCTTTCCGGAAACCTGGGGGGTTTTGGGCATGTACGCCGACAAGGATGTCGAGGGCGTGGTCGGCCTGCTCGCCGGGCGTATCGATCACTGGTACGTGGCGAGTCTCGACGGACCACGCGGCCTGTCGTCCGAAGCCCTTGCGGCGCGAGTGCGTGCGACCGGTATTGACGCCGATGTTCGCTGTTTCGACCGTCCCGACGAGGCCTATCGTGCAGTGCGGAAAAGTGCCGGTGACGATGATAGAATCGTGGTCTTCGGGTCATTCATGACCGTGTCCGGCGTGATGGCCGCGATCGGGACTTCTGGAGCGCATGCGCCGCGTGTCCGATAACGACAACCTCGAGTTGAAAAAGCGTTCGCGCCGCCGCCTCGTCGGTGCTGCCGCGCTCGCGTTGATCGCCGCGATCGTCCTGCCTATGGTGATGGACAGTGAGCCGGCCACGAGCGTGCACGACATCCAGGTCAGTATTCCCGAGCGCAGTCTGGACAGCAGCCCGATCTCGGCGCTGCCGGAGACGCTTCCGCCGCTGCCGGTGGACATTCCCGAGGTTCCCGCCAGCACCGCACCCGAGGTCGAGGAGGCGGTGCGCCCGGTCGAACCTTCGATCGATCCTGTGCCGGCTCCAAGTTCCGAGCCGTCGGATGTTGCGACCGCGAAGAGTCCTGAGCCAAAGGCCGCAGCCGAGCCACCTGCCGACGACGTGGCGCAGGCAGAATCTTCCAAGCCCGCACCGAACGGTGCCACAGCAAGCGCAGAGGGAGAGCGAGCGAAGGCGATTCTCGAAGGCCGCGCCGCAGCGCAGCCGCGTTCTGATGACGAATTCGTGGTCCAAGTGGGTGCGTTCTCGGATGCGGACAAGGCCGCCTCGCACCAGATTGAACTGGCTGCCCGTGGCTTCAAGTCCTACATCGAACGCGCCGAAGGCGTCTCGCGCGTGCGCATCGGGCCGTTTGCGTCGCGCTCCGATGCCGAAGCGATGGTGCGCAAGCTCAAGAATGCATCGCTCGACGGCGTCGTGTCGACCCGCTGACGGCCTAGATGACCGTTTTCGACTACGTTCTGCTAGCGATTGTGGCAATGTCCGCGCTGGTGGGCATGTGGCGTGGTCTGGTCAGCGAGATCATGGCGCTGGTGGCGTGGATTGCCGCGCTGGGTGCGGCCTGGATGTACGCGTCCAGTGTCGCCGAGATGTTCGCCGGCGTGATTGCCGAGCCGGCATGGCGTCAGGTTGCGGGTTTCGCCGCGATCTTCGTGGGCGTACTATTGCTCGCAGCGATTCTGCGCTTCCTGCTTCGGGAGTTGCTGCGGGCTGCAGGACTGGGACCGGCGGACCGAATGTTCGGTACGCTGTTCGGCGTCGCCAGAGGTGTGGCGATCGCATTCGTGCTGGTGCTGGTAGGTGGCATGCTGGGCATGGCGAAAGAACCCTGGTGGGTAAATTCGTTGCTGGCCCCGCCGCTTGAGACGGCGGTCATTGCTTCCAAGCCATGGCTGCCGGATGTGGTCGCCGAGAGGATTCGGTTCAGATAGGTGCTCGTTCCATGTGCGGAATCATAGGGGTTGTCGCGAAGTCCCCGGTCAATCAGATGTTGTACGACGGTCTGCTGGTACTCCAGCATCGGGGGCAGGACGCCGCCGGCATTGCGACCTCGGACGGCTCCAAGTTCTTCATGCACAAGGCCCCGGGCCTAGTGCGTGACTCGTTCCGGACGCGCAACATGCGCAACCTCGTCGGCAACTCGGGTATCGGCCATGTGCGCTACCCGACAGCCGGTTCGGCCTGCAACCCGGCCGAAGCGCAGCCGTTCTACGTCAATTCGCCGTTCGGGCTGCTGCTCGCCCACAACGGCAACCTGACCAATTCGGAAGAGCTCAAGCGCGAGATCTATCTGTCGGATCTGCGCCACATCAACACGACATCGGATTCCGAAGTGCTGCTCAATGTGCTCGCACATGAGCTGCAGGCCTCCGCCAACGGCTTCAAGCTTGATGACGAGGCGGTCTTCCGTGCGGTCGCAAACGTGCATCGGCGCTGTCGCGGCGCTTACGCCGCGGTGGTGATGATTGCCGGCTATGGTCTGCTCGCGTTCCGTGATCCGCACGGCATCCGGCCGCTGGTGGTGGGCCGCAGGGATGTCGAGGAAGGTTCGGAATGGATGGTCGCCTCCGAATCGGTGGCGATCGACGTGTCCGGTCACCGCATGGTGCGCGATGTCGCGCCGGGCGAGGCGATTCTGATCGATCTGGACGGCAATTTCCGCAGTCGCCAGTGCGCGCAGAGCACGGTACAGGCGCCGTGCATGTTCGAGTTCGTGTATCTGGCGCGTCCGGATTCGATCATCGACGGCATTTCGGTGTACGAGTCACGCGTCAAGATGGGCGAGTACCTTGCGGAGAAGTTCCGCCGCACCTATCCGCACGCCGATGTCGATGTGGTGATCCCGATTCCCGATTCGAGTCGCCCCTCCGCGATGGAAATGGCCCACCACCTCGGGCTGTCGTACCGCGAAGGTTTCGTCAAGAACCGCTATATCGGCCGTACCTTCATCATGCCGGGTCAGGCCGTGCGGCGTAAGTCGGTGCGCCAGAAGCTCAACGCGATCCACCAGGAATTCAAGGG
This sequence comes from Azoarcus sp., assembly GCA_013911595.1. Taxonomy (GTDB): domain Bacteria; phylum Pseudomonadota; class Gammaproteobacteria; order Burkholderiales; family Rhodocyclaceae; genus Pseudazoarcus. The sequence goes on along the minus strand of JACESY010000024.1, from coordinate 5,117 downwards.
CAAGACGGTGCTGCTGGTCGACGACTCCATCGTGCGTGGTACGACCAGCCGCGAGATCGTCATGATGGCGCGCGAGTCCGGCGCGGTGAAGGTCTATCTGGCCTCGGCTGCGCCGCCGGTGCGCTACGCCAACGTGTACGGTATCGACATGCCCTCGCGCAGCGAGCTGATCGCCGCCCATCGCGACGAGCAGGAAATCTGTCGCGAGATCGGCGCCGACGGTCTGATCTACCAGGATCTAGAAGACCTCAAGGCCTCGGTGTCGGCGCTCAATCCGGCAATCTCGTGTTTCGAGACCTCCTGTTTCGACGGCAACTACATCACCGGGGACATCACCGAGGAATACCTGTTCGGAGTCGAGAACCAGCGGGGCGAGGGACGTGGTGGCGAACTCGACGACGATGCCCAGCTCGACCTGAATCTGGTCGTTGGCAATCAGGACTGACGGGCGCAAGGCCCCTGCGAAAATGAACGATTTCGAATTCGACACCCTTGCGGTGCGCGCCGGCACGACGCGCAGCGATTTCGGCGAGCACAGCGAGGCGCTCTACCTGACCTCCAGCTTCTGTTTTGGCAGTGCGGCCGAAGCGGCTGCGCGCTTTTCGGGCGAGGAGCCGGGCATGGTCTATGCCCGCTTCACCAACCCCACCGTTTCGATGATGCAGGATCGGCTCGCCGCGCTCGAAGGCGGCGAGGCCTGCGTCGCCACCTCGTCGGGCATGTCGGCCATTCTCGCGCTGGTGATGGGCACCATGAAGGCAGGTGAACACATCGTCGCTTCAGCGGGATTGTTCGGTGCCACGCAGCAATTGCTCGGCAACATCATGGCGCGTTTCGGCATCGAGACCACGTTGGTGCCGGCCACCGATATCGAGGCCTTTCGCCGTGCGATGCGGCCAGAGACGCGGCTGGTCTTTGTCGAGACGCCGTCGAATCCGCTCACCGAAGTCGTCGACATCGAGGCCGTGGCGGCGGTGGCGCGAGAAGCCGGTGCGCTGTTCGCTGTCGACAACTGCTTCTGCACGCCGGCGCTGCAGCGCCCGCTTGAACTCGGCGCGGACATCGTCGTACATTCGGCCACCAAGTACCTCGACGGGCAGGGCCGCGTGCTCGGCGGGGCGGTGGTTGGCGCGGCGCCCGTGGTCGAGGAGGTGTTCAAGTTCCTGCGTACCGCCGGGCCGTGCATCTCGCCGTTCAATGCCTGGGTGATCCTCAAGGGGCTGGAGACGCTGCGCATCCGCATGCAGGCGCAGTCGGCTGCGGCGCTCGAACTCGCACGCTGGCTGGAGACGCAGCCGGGCGTCGCGCGCGTGCATTACCCGGGGCTGGCGTCGCATCCTCAGCATGCACTGGCGATGCGCCAGCAGCGTGGCAGCGGCGGCGCGATCGTCAGTTTTGACATCGAAGGCGGGCGTGAGAGCGCCTGGAAGCTTGTCGATTCGACGCAGATGCTCTCGATCACGGCCAACCTGGGTGACACGCGCACAACCATCACGCATCCGGCGACGACCACGCACGGACGCATCTCGGCCGAGGCGCGCACTGCGGCCGGCATCGGCGAGGGGTTGCTGCGCGTTGCCGTCGGGCTGGAGTCGGTCGAGGACATCAAGGCCGATCTGGCGCGCGGCCTGTCCGGGTGAGCGCCTTGAGACTGCTGCCGGGGCGATGAACACGACCAGGCCGCCTCCGGGCGGCCTGGTCGCATCAGGCAGGTCGAACGCGGCCGGTCACGAAGCCGTGCGCGCCGTCCCACATTAGATAGGGTGCATCATCGTGCCAATCGGGCAGCACCCAGCGCACGCACCCGCGCCCGTCGACGTGGTGCACGTGGCGCGCAGGGCGGTGCGTGTGGCCATGGATCAGCGTCGGGTGGCCATGGGCGCGCAGCATGGTCTCTACGGCCGACGCGTTGACGTCCATGATGTGCATCGATTTGGTCTGCTTGGACTCGGCGCTTTTCGCACGCAGGTCGTCGACGATGGCGCGGCGTTCGGCCAGCGGTCGCGCCAGGAACGCACGCTGCCAGGCCGGATCTCGCACCATCGCGCGGTATTCCTGGTAGGCGATGTCGTCGGTGCACAGCGTGTCGCCGTGCGAGAGCAGCACGCGATGGCCGTCCAGGTCGATCTCGCTGGGTTCGGCGAGCAGGTGGAAGCCCGCGCGCGCGGCGTAGTCCGCGCCGATCAGGAAATCCCGGTTGCCCGCCAGAAACCAAATCGCGACGTCGTCGTTGGCCAACGCGCGCAGGCGCGTCGCGACGTGACGGGCGAGTGGCGAGTCATCGTCGTCGCCGGCCCAGTATTCGAAGAGGTCGCCGAGGATGTAGAGCACGTCCACACCGCGCGCCGGCCCGTCGATCAATGCGTCGAAGGCGGCGAGGGTTTCGGGATGCTCCTCGCTCAGGTGCAGGTCGGAGATGAACAGTGCCTTCACCGGGCCGGCCGCGCTCAGACGATCTCGGCGCGTTCGATCACCACGTCCTCCTTGGGGACGTCCTGGTGAAAGCCGCTGGAGCCGGTCGGCACCGCGCGGATCTTCTCTACCACGTCCAGGCCGTCGCTCACGCGGCCGAACACGCAATAGCCCCAGCCCTGCATGTCGGGCGAGCGGTGGTTGAGAAAGTCGTTGTCCGATACGTTGATGAAGAACTGGGCCGTGGCCGAATGCGGCGCCTGGGTGCGCGCCATCGCGACCGTGCCGAAGTCGTTCTTCAGGCCGTTGTCGGCCTCGTTCTTGACCGGATCGCGCGTGGGCTTCTGTTTCATGCCGGGTTCGAAACCGCCGCCCTGGATCATGAAGTTGTCGATGACGCGGTGGAAGATCGTGCCGTCGTAATGACCGGCCTCGACGTAGGCGACGAAGTTGGCGACCGTCTCGGGGGCCTTGTCGGCATCGAGTTCGAGGGTGATCGCGCCGTGGTTGGTGTGCAGCTTGACGTTCATGGGTATTTTCCGTGTGGGGTCAATCGGATTCGACGAGCACCGCGCGTTCGACGACGACGGGCTCGGCGGGGAGGTTCTGGTGGGGACCGGCGCGGCGCGTGGGCAGCTTTCCGATGGTGTGAACGATATCCATGCCTTCGACGACGCGGCCGAACACGGCGTAGCCGTGGCCGTCCGGGCGCGGGCGGTCCAGCCCGGTGTTGTCGACGAGGTTGATGAAGAATTGCGAGGTGGCCGAGTCGGGTACGTTGGTGCGCGCCATCGCGATGGTGCCGGCAGCGTTTTTCAAGCCGTTGTCGGCTTCGTTCCTGATCGGCGCACGGGTGCTTTTCTGCTTGAGCTTCTCGTCGAAACCGCCGCCCTGGATCATGAAGCCGTCGATGACGCGATGAAACACGGTGCCGTCGTAATGACCGTCGCGCACGTATTGCACGAAGTTCTCGACCGTGACTGGCGCCTTGTCGGCGTCGAGTTCGAGCCGGATCGTGCCGCGGTTGGTTTCGAGATCGACGACCGGATTCGCTGCGGCGGCGGTGAGGCTGGCGAGGGCGAGCGTGCAGGCGAAGAGGGTACGGATCATGCGGGCTCCTGGGCGGATTGTCGGGGTGAATGCGCCGCGTGCGGGCGGTCGGGGAGGGGATGCGCTGTGCTATGATCGCGCGCTCCGGGCTGTCGGCGATTCTAGCAAATCCGCCCGCCTCGCACATGGACACGCCCGCCGCGACAACCACCGCAACCGGATGACGGCATGCTGCAGATCCACAACACCCTGACCCGCAGGAAACAGGAATTCGTACCCATCGAAGCCGGCAAGGTCCGCATGTACGTGTGCGGCATGACGGTGTACGACTACTGTCACCTGGGCCACGCGCGGGTCATGGTGGTGTTCGACATGGTTTCGCGCTGGCTGCGTGCGAGTGGTTTCGACGTGACTTATGTGCGTAACATCACCGATATCGACGACAAGATCATCCGTCGCGCGCAGGAGAACGGTGAATCCATCCGCGCCCTGACCGACCGTTTCATCGCCGCGATGCACGAGGATGCCGACGCGCTGGGCGTGCTGCGGCCCGATCACGAGCCGCGCGCTACCGATTACGTGACCTCCATGCAGAGCCTGATCGAGCGCCTCACCGACAAGGGCCTGGCCTACGTCGCCGCCAACAAGGATGTCTGCTACGCGGTGCGCAAGTTTGACGGCTACGGCAAGCTCTCGGGCAAGTCGCTCGACGAGCTGCGTGCCGGCGAGCGAGTGGAAGTGGGCGGCGACAAGCACGATCCGCTCGACTTCGTGTTGTGGAAGCACGCGCGCGAGGATGAGCCGGGCGAGGTGAAATGGGTTTCGCCCTGGGGTGATGGCCGGCCGGGCTGGCATATCGAATGCTCGGCGATGAGCTCGGAGCTGCTCGGAGACCACTTCGACATTCATGGCGGCGGCGCCGACCTGCAGTTTCCGCATCACGAGAACGAGATCGCCCAGTCCGAGGGCGCGCACGGCCACACCTTCGTCAACTACTGGATGCACAACGGCTTCGTGCGCGTCGACGACGAGAAGATGTCGAAGTCGCTGGGCAACTTCTTCACGATCCGTGAGGTGCTGAAGAAATACGACGCGGAGGTCGTGCGCTTCTTCATCCTGCGCGCGCACTATCGCAGCGCCTTGAACTATTCCGACGCCCACCTGGATGACGCACGCAATGCGCTCACCCGCCTGTATACGGCGCTGAAGAACGTCGCGTCGGCGCCGTTGGCCGCAATCGACTGGAACGATGCGCATGCAGCGCGCTTTCGCGCGGCGATGGACGACGACTTCAATACCGCCGAGGCAGTGGCCGTGCTGTTCGAGTTGGCCGGGGAGGTCAATCGCGACGGCAACGCCACCAAGGCGGGACTGCTCAAGGCGCTGGGCGGCGTGCTCGGCCTGCTTGAACGTGATTCGGTGGTGTTTCTGCAGGGCGGTAGGGACGACGATGCGGGCGACATCGATGCCAAAATCGCCGAGCGTGCCGCTGCCAAGAAGGCGCGCGACTTCGCGACCGCCGACCGTATTCGCGACGAGTTGACTGCGGCCGGCATCGTTCTCGAGGACGGGCCGAGCGGCACCACCTGGCGTCGCGCCTGAGCGAAATCGGCTAGCATCGTGCCGACGGCCGCAAGCAGCGGCGAACCCCGGAG
>JACESY010000023.1 GCA_013911595.1 Azoarcus sp. | reverse complement strand
CCAGTCGCTCGCGCAGGCGCGCGATGTCGCGCGCAACGTGACGCTCGACCGCCAGCGCCACGATGGCCGACTCGACCGCGCGACGCGCCTCGAACACCGCGCGCGTCTCCTCGGGCGTGGGCACCGCGACGATGGCGCTCTGATTGGGGCGCAGGCTGACAATGTGATCGACGACGAGCATCTGCAATGCCTTGCGCACGGTCGCACGGCTGACCTTGTAGAGCTTGGCCAGCGCGGCCTCGGGCAGGCGTGTGCCGGGCACCAGGCGACGATCCATCACCGCTTCGAAGATCGCGCTGTGGATGCGCGCCTCGGCCTCGCCGGAGCCGCGCGGGCTGTTCGAGGCGGGCGCATCGGCCGGGGGCTTGCGAGCGGATCGGGGCATCGGCAGGGGGTCGGGTGCGGGCATCGGAGCGATCTTAGCAAGCGCCATCACAAATCGTAGCGCCCCTGGGCCGCCAGTTGCTCGACATGCGCGCAGATCGCGCCCGGCGTCGTCATCCAGATGCGCCCGCCATCGCGCAGCGCGGCGAAGCGCTCCAGCACGCGGCGCAGGTGGCGCAGCCGGTGCGGTTGGCCCACCAGGTAGGGATGCAGCGCAAGCCCCATCACCAGCGGCTGGGTTCGCGACTGATCGAGCATCTCGTCGAGGTTGTCGAGCACCATGTCGAAGAAGGCCGGCGCCTCCATGCGGCGCGCGACCAGCATCGGGATGTCGTTGAGCTCCTGCGGATACGGCACCGACCACAGCGTGCCGCCACCACGGGTGGCCATGCGCGTCGGTCGGTCGTCGTGGCACCAGTTGAGCGTGTAACGGTAGCCCGTCTCGGCGAGCAGATCGGGGGTCACGCGACTCTCGGAAATCCACGGCGACAGCCAGCCTGCAGGGGCCTGGCCACTTTCGCGCTCGATGCGCTCGCGGCAGGCGATGAGCAGGGCACGCTCGCCTGCTTCGTCGAGATCGCCCTGGCGCTCGGCATTGGTGTGGCCGTGAGCGACCAGTTCGTCGCCACGCGCGGCCAGTGCCGCAACCAGCTCCGGGCAGTGCGCGTACAGCGCAGTGTTGATGATGGCGGCCGCCGGCAGGCCGAGCGCATCGAACAGTTCGATGCAGCGCCACGCGCCCACCCGGTTGCCGTACTCGCGCCAAGCGTAATTGAGCACGTCCGGCTCGGGCGAGACCGGGCCGATCTTCGCGCCCAGCCCTTCGCCGAACGCGAAATGCTCGACATTGAAGCCCAGATACACCGCCAGCCGTGCGCCGCCCGGCCAATCGTGGTCCGCGCCATGGTGGATGGCGCGGTAGGGGAAGCGTCCATGGTCGGCCGGCGGCGGCGAGAGCTCGCGTGCGTTCATCGCGCTCTCCTCAGGCGGTGATACCGGCGCGTTCGAGCAGCCATTCGGCGCTGTCGTTCCACACTTCCATCAGGACGATCTTGCCGTTGCGCAACACGTAGCGGTCCACATAGCGGTTGCCCTCGAAGGGCGTGCCGTCGGGCCACTCGCCATAGAGCGTGCCGAGCGAATAGACGATGGCCTCGGCCTCGCTGGCGCCGGCGACCACCTCGTAGCGCTCGAACTTCTTCTGCACCTTGGCGTAACGGCCGCGGTTAAAGGCGGTGCACTCGCGCGGGTCGCGCATCTCGCGTCCGCCGGTGAAGCGAATGCGCATGTCCGGCGCGACGAAGGCGCGCGCACCGTCCGGGTCGGGAATCATGATCGTGCGCAGATAAGTGTCGACAATCCTGACCATCTCATTTCCGTAGTCTGTGTCGGAAACGATCGTTACTGGTGCATTTTCCATCAGGGCTTCCTCAGTTTTGCACCGCAAAGGTGCGGGTTTTCAGGGCGTTCGGCCGCGCATAGCGTCGATGCAAGGAACGCGCCAGATTGTAGACACCTTCAAATCCACAGTGTTGACAGACATTCGGGCTGACGCGGCCGAGGCTGGCACGGGGCTTGCGAGAGACGCCCGGTGTTGTCCCGACCCTCAAGGAGCGAAACGATGAAGACCCTGACCCGTCGCACTTTTCTCGCCGCAGCCGCCGTCGCGGCCACCGTCGGTCTGCTGCCCGTCGCGCAGGCGGCCGAACCCATCCGCATCGGCCTGGTCGCCGCGCTGTCGGGCCAGTCGGCCCTGTCGGGCGAAGCGATCACGCGCGGCCTGACCATCGCCATCGACGAGATCAACGCCGCTGGCGGCCTGCTCGGCGGGCGTCAGCTCGAGCTGATCCGTCGCGACGATGAATCCAACCCGGCCAAGGGCGTGACCGCCGCGCGTGAGCTGATCTATCGCCAGAAGGTCGCGGTGATGTTCGGCGGACTGGACACACCGGTGTCTCTGGCCATCGTGCCGCTGGCCAATGAGCAGAAGGTGCCCTTCGTCGGCGCCTGGGCGGCCGGCACGCCGATCACGCAGAACGGCGCCGATCCGAACTTCGTGTTCCGCGTCTCGGCGGTCGACGAGATCGTCGACGCGGCCATGCTCGACTACGCGCAGAAGACCTTCGGTGCCGAGAAGTTCGGCATGATCCTGATCAACAACCCCTGGGGCGAATCCAACGAGAAGGGCCTGCGTGCCGCACTCGCCGCCAAGGGCCTGGAGGCGGTCGGCATCGAGAAGTTCGAGAGCAACGACATCGACGTCGTGCCGCAACTGACGCGTCTGCGCGATGCCGGCGCCGAGGCGCTGTTCATGGTCGGCAACGTCGGCCCTTCGGCGCAGGTCGTCAAGTCGCTCGACCGCATGGGCTGGCAGCCGCCCATCGTGTCCCACTGGGGCCCGGCGGGCGGTCGCTTCACCGAGCTGGCGGGCCCGAGCGCGAAGAACGTGCACTTCGTGCAGACCTACAGCTTCTTCGGCGAGCAGTCTCCTGCCGGACAACGCGTGATCGATGCACTCAAGGCGAAGTACTCGGACGTCAAGGGTCCGGAGGACATCACCCCGGCCGTCGGCGTGGCCAACGCCTATGACGCGATGCACCTGACCGCGCGCGCGATCGAGATCGCCGGTTCGACCGACGGCGACGAGATCCGCAAGGCCTTCTACGAAATCGACCGTCACGAGGGTCTGATCAAGACCTACGAGAAGCCCTTCAAGCCCGGCGTGCATGACGCGATCACCAAGGACGACTACGTCTGGGCGCAGTTCATCGACAACCGCATCCTGCCGGTCGGCATGGCCGAGTAAGCCTCATCCGGCCCGGCCATCGCGCCGGGCCGCAACCCCGAATCGACGGAGGAACGCCATGCTCACGGCGGCCCTGATCAGCGGACTCGGCCTCGGCAGCATGTACGGGCTGATGGCGCTGGGCTTCTATCTGACCTACGCGGTATCGAACACCGTGAACTTCGCCCAGGGCAGCTCGATGATGCTCGGTGCAGTGCTCACCTTCACCTTTGCGCAGACCCTGGGCTGGCCGATGCTGCCCGCCGTGCTCCTCGCGCTGGCACTGTGCGCGGCCTACGGGCTGGTCGTCGAGTTCGTCGCGGTGCGCCCGTTCGCCAGCCGTGGTTCCGACGCCTGGCTGATGGCCACGGTGGCGCTGGGCATCGTGCTCGACAACGTGGTGATGTTCACCTTCGGCAAGGAGCCGCGCAGCCTTTCCTCGCCGCTGGCCGTCACCCCGCTTGAGGTCGGCGGCAGCGGACTGGGCGTGTATCCGCTGCAGGTGCTGATCCCCATCGTCGGGCTGGCGCTGGCCGCGGCGCTGCATTTCGTGTCGCGGCGCACGCGCTGGGGCACGGCAATGCTCGCGGTCACCCAGAACCGCGACGCCGCACGCCTGATGGGCATTCCGATCCGTCGCACCATCGCGGTGGCCTTCGCCCTGTCGACGTTGCTCGCCGGCATTGCCGGGGTGCTGATCGCGCCGCTGTTCAACGTGCATTCGGACATGGGAACGCTGTTCGGCCTCAAGGCCTTCGCGGTGGCCATCGTGGGTGGCATCACCAGCGCCTGGGGCGTAATGATCGCCGGCCTGCTGTTCGGCGTGGCGGAGGCGCTGATCACGGCGACCTTCGGCTCGAGCTTCACCTACATCCTGCTGTTCGGACTGGTCATCGTCGCGCTCGCGCTGCGCCCCAACGGCCTCTTCGGCCGCGCTCAGGTGAGGAAGGTATGAAGGCCGAAGAAACGCTCCCGACTCCCCCCGCCACACGCCTGTCGGCCCTGCTGCCGGGCGCGCCGCTGTCAGTCGCCGCGGTGCTGGCGGTACTCGTCGCCGGCATCGCGATGACATTGACGCTCAACGGCTACTACGTGTTCGTGCTCGCCACGGTGGCGCTTCTGGCCATCGTCGGCGTGGGCCTCAATGTGCTGCTGGGGCTGTCCGGCCAGGTGTCCTTCGGCCATGTCGGCTTCTATGCGCTGGGCGCGTACACGGTGGCCATCCTGACCAGTTCGGCAGGCATCAGCTTCTGGCTGGCGTGGCCACTGGGGGCGCTGCTCGCAGCGGCTGTGGGCGCCATCGTGGCGGTGCCAGCGCTGCGCGTGCGTGGCCCCTATCTGGCCATGCTGACCATCGCCTTCGGTTTCGTGGTCGAGCACTCCATTGTCGAACTGCGTGATCTGACCGGCGGGCAGAACGGCATCATGGGCATCGCCTCACCCGGCCTGGGTTTCGCCGACGGCGAGCGCGCGGTGGCGATCCTCGCCATCGTCTGCGCGGGCGCGATGCTGTGGGTGTATGCGCTGATCTCGCGCGGCACCTGGGGGGTGGCAATGCGCGCGGTCCGCGACAACGAGATCGCAGCCGAGTCCGTCGGCATCGCGCCACTGTACGTCAAGGCAGCCGCCTTCGTGTTCTCGGCCGCGCTGGCCGGGCTGGCAGGCGGGCTGTTCGCGCCGCTGTCGGGTTTCGTGACGCCGCACACCTTCAATTTCTCGATGTCGATCCTTTTCGTGCTGGTGGTCATGATCGGCGGCGCGGGCACGGTAGCCGGCCCGCTCGTCGGTGCGATCGTCGTCGGCCTGCTGCCCGAATTGCTGGCGAGCCTTGAGGACTACCGTCTGCTGTTCTTCGGCGCCCTGCTGCTGGTGGTGCTGTGGATCGCCCCGACCGGGGCGGTGGGCATGGCCTGCGGCCTGTGGCGCCGCCTGCGCTCCCGTCACGCGCGCACATCGCAGCCGCTCGTGACGGCGCCGTCCACCACGGCCGCGCTGTCGCGCCGCGCGCGCCAACCGCTCGCTGCGGATGCGCTGACCATGATCTTCGGGGGATTGCGCGCCGCCTCGGGCGTGAGTCTCACGGTGCGTCCGGGCGTGCTGACCAGCCTGATCGGCCCCAATGGCGCGGGCAAGTCGACCGTCATCAACATGCTCACCGGCTTCTATCGCCCATCCGAGGGTGCGGTGCGTCTCGGCGAGACGACGCTGACCGGCGCAGCGGCCTGGCGCGTGGCGCGCGCCGGCGTCGCACGCACCTACCAGACCTCGCTGCTGTTCGGCTCGCTGAGCGTGGCCGACAACGTCGCGCTGGCAATGACGCGCGGTACGCTGGGCGGCTTTTTCGGCAGCGCGCGCCACGCTGCGCCCGAGGTCCGCACGTGTGCGCTTGCCCTGCTCGCCTGGTGCGGCTACCGCGGCGACGCGCACACACCGGCTGCGGACCTGCCGCATGTGGACCGCCGTCTGGTCGAGATCGCCCGCGCACTGGCCACCGATCCCGACACGCTGCTGCTCGATGAGCCGGCCGCCGGCCTGTCTCGCGAGGACAAGTCGCAGCTGTCCACCCTGTTGCAGCGCATCGCAGACGCCGGCATCGGCGTGCTGGTGGTCGAACACGACATGCCGCTGGTGATGGATATCTCGCATCACATCGTGGTGATCGACGCCGGCCAGCCATTGGCCGAGGGCACGCCTGACGCGATCCAGAACGACGAGGCAGTTCGCCAGGCCTATCTGGGCGAGGGTGCCGGCTTCGCCAACGACGAGGCGAGCGCACGCACGCACGACGCGCATGCGCCGGAGCGCCTCGGCATCAACGCGCTGTGCACCGGCTATGGCGCCGCACCGGTGCTGCAGGAGGTCGACCTTCAGGTGCGACGCGGCGAGCTGGTGGCCCTGCTCGGCGCCAACGGCGCGGGCAAATCCACGCTGATGCGCGCGCTCGCAGGCCTTCACCGGCCGGTGTCCGGCGGCATCCATCTGGATGGCGAGGATCTGGTCACGCTCGACGCCGAACGAGTGGTCCGGCGCGGCCTGATCCTGGTGCCCGAGGGGCGCCAGGTGTTCCCCGAGCTGACGGTGCTCGACAACATCCGCCTGGGCGCCTTCCGCTGCCCCGAGGGGGTCGAGGTGCGCGCCGAACAGATGCTGGAGCGCTTCCCGCGCCTGCGCGAGCGCGCCCGCCAGCGCGCCGGACTGCTCTCGGGAGGCGAACAGCAGATGCTGGCGATCGCCCGCGGCCTGATGGCGCAACCCCAGGTGTTGCTGCTTGACGAGCCTTCGCTGGGGCTGGCGCCGAAGGTCATCGAGGACTTGTTCGCCGTTCTCGATCGCTTGCGGCGCGAGCACATGACCATCCTGCTCGTGGACCAGATGGCCTCGCTCGCGCTGGCGCTGGCCGACCGTGCCTACGTGATCGAGAGCGGTCGCATCGTCGCCAGCGGAGCCGCAGCGGACATCGCGCGCGACGGCGCGCTGGCCGATGCCTACCTGGGCGGCAGGGACTGAAACAATGACGACGGCCGGTCGCGTGCGACCGGCCTTTTGCTTTTGCGAACTGCGACCCTTCAGCTCGCCAGCGCCTTGTCGATCACCTGCTGTTCTTCCGGCGTGAGTTGCGGACCGTCCAGCGTCACGCGCGAGTCGTCGACACGGAAGCGCTCGATGATGGGGCGCAGATCCTTCTTCACGTGCGACTGGTCATAGCCGTTGAACAGCGTGCCGAGCAGACCGCGGTCGAGGTCGCTGGTGCCCATGAACCAGTCGGCGATCGGGAAGGTGAGGTTCATGTTGTACTTCATCATGATCCCCTGGTTGTGGTGCGCCGTATGGTGGCGACGAATGGTGTTGATGAAGGGCATGTTGCGCACGAACCAGTTGTCGTGGCAGTGGCAGCAGTAGTGAAATGTCTCATAGGTCAGGTATTGCGCGACCATGGTCATGAACAGCACGTAGCCCGCGTTCGGTCCGAAAAGCCAGCCGGCGATGAAGGCCAGCGGCAGCCCGGCCGCACCCAGCGTGGCGAGCACGCGCCACGGGAAGAACACGATGCGGAATTCGCGCGCGGAATCGATCGTCGCCTCGTTGTCGGTGAAGTACTGGTGATGCTGGCGCGTGTGGCGCTCGTAGATCTGACGCAGGCCAAAAACGTTGATGCGCCGGTGCATCACATAACGGTGCATGAACCACTCGACGAAGTTGCCGGCGATGAACACGGGCACCGCGATCAGCCATTCCCAGCCGAGGTTCTCGATCTGGCTCGCGCAGTACCAGATCGCCGCAATGCCCACGCCGTACATCACGACGATGTGCACCAGGCCGTTGTACATCGGGCTGATGTCCGCCTTGTATTGCTCCCGGAACTTGCGTTGCTTCTCGGTCATCATCTCGGGTCACCTCCGTGGCGTATATATGACTAATATATTAGTTGTCGAGGAAGTCGTCGTCAAGGAGAAATTCCGGCCTGTCTTCATTCCCTTCGGGAACGGGCTCGACAAAAAAGAGCCCCGGCCACAGGCCGGGGCGTCGAAGGGCGTTCGATGATCACTCGAACCGCCAGCGGCGGCGCGTGACGGGGAGGAACTCCGGCACGCGCCGTCATTTCCTGCGCGAGGCTCAGGTGTCGGCCGCGAGACGGCCGTGCCAGGCGCGATCGACGATCTCGCGATAAGCGGCCGGCACATCGGGGACCGGAAAGGCCTTGGCCAGACGCGCAACACCCAGCGCATCTTCGGTGAGACGGTCGACATCCTCGCGCGCGATACCGAAGCGCGCGAGATCGTTGGGAATGTCGAGCTTTCCGACCACCTCGCGCATGCGCCGCGGCGTCTCCAGCAGCACTGCGTCGTCGTTGCCGTCGATACCGAACATGCGGCCGACGTCGATCAGTTCATCACGTCGGACCTCGCGCATCGCGTCGAGCACATAAGGCAGCATCACGGCGTTGGTGCTGCCGTGCGACTTGTGGGTCTGGCCCGCGACCGCATAGGCGATGCCATGCACCGCGTTGAGACCGGCGCTGCCATAGGACAGTGCGGCGTAGTAGCTCGCGTAGGCCATGCCGATGCGTGCTTCGCGATCGTCGCCGTGGGTGTAGCTGCGCTCCAGATACTGGCCGCACAGGCGGATGGCCTCGCGCGCGAACATCATCGTCAGCGAGGAGCGGCCGCTGTATCCGGGGTCGGGGTTGCCGCCGCGGTCGAACCGGGCCGAATCCATGGTCATGTAGGACTCGACCGCGTGGGTCAGCGCGTCGATGCCGGCATCGGCCGTCACGCGCGGCGGGCAGGTATAGGTGAATTCCGGGTCGATCAGCGCGATCACGGGCCGCAGCACATTGTCCATCACCGCGACCTTGGTGGCGTTGTCGGGGTCGATCAGGATTGCGCCGGGCGTGGCCTCCGAGCCCGTACCTGCGGTCGTCGGCAGTGCGACCAAGGGCAGTGCCTGCGGCTGCGCGGCGAGCGCGCCAGCGAACTCGCGGATCGGGCGACCGTCGATCAGCGTGAGACACAAGGCCTTGGCCAGATCGATGTTGCTTCCCCCCCCGAGCGCGATCACGTGGTCGACGGATGCACCACCGAGCGCGTCACGGATCTGCGCCGTCGCTGTGTCGCACAGCGTGGTGGTCGGGTCGGGCTCGCCGCCGGCGTAGACGTGGGTCCGAATGCCCAGCGCCGTGGCCGCTTCGACATACTCGCGCACCCAGGGCGTGTGCCCGGTGAAGAAGGTGTCGGTCACGAGCACGCCGCTGCGATAGCCCATGCGCGCGAGCAGCTCCGGCAGGTCGGCGCGCGTGCCGCAGCCGAAAACGGTGCGCGCCGGCGCGCACCAATGGATCAGGTCTTCGCTTCTCATGGTGTTCCTACCTCTTGTTCAGATCACGGAGAAAGCCACGCACATGCTGCGCAACCGCCGCCGTGGCGTCCTTGAGCACCGAGTGACCAGTGCGCTCGAGCCCGATGAGCTTCGCTTCGGGCAGATCAGCCGCCAACCGTTCGGCGTGGGACCAGGGTGAATCCCCGTCCTCGCGCCCGTGCACGATCAGCGTCGGAATCGCGATGCCGGAGAGCAGATCGAGCTGGCTGGTGTTGCGGATCGCCTCCCAGGTCCAGGCAACCGCCTCGCGGTCTGCCGCCTCGACCAGCCCCAGCCGGATCTCGCGGTCATGGATCTCTTCGAGCAGCGCCGCCCCCTCGTTGCTGAACCAATAGGCCTTATCGAGCATCGGCGTACCCGACATCAACACCAGCGCCGACGGACGCGGCACCCCGGGACGCGACAGGTATTGCAGCGCCACCGACACGCCCATGCTCCAGCCCGCCAGCACGAAGGGCGCATCGCCCACGCGGGCGTGGATCACCTCCTCCAGGTCGTCGGCAAGGCGATCCAGCCGATAGTCGTCCGGCCCCGCGCCACGCGTGGCCTGCCCACGCCCTCGCAGATTGGGAAGGACGAAGCGGGCTTCACCGTCCATCAGCCTGGCCAGCGCAGACCATGAAGCCCGCGTTCCCTGGATGCCGTGCACGGCGACGATGGTGATCGGACCGCTGCCGCTCTCTACGACGTCCATGATGCACTCCCGATGAATATTTGTTGTATATTACTGATATCCCGATCGCCGCGCAAACAAGCCCCTGCGCTGTGCCGACACGACTCTTTGATCAGGAGGCATGCAAAGCCGATGTCCGCAGTCAAAGCCCCTGCGACCGCCCAAGCTCGCGAATCCCTCTCCGGTCGCCCGCGCCCGACACTCAAGGAACAGGCCTACGAGCGCATCGAAGAAGCGATCGTCACGCTCGAGCTTCCGCCCGGCACGGTGGTGTCGGAATCGGCAATGAGCGAGATGACTGGTATCGGCCGCACGCCGATCCGCGAAGCCATACAGCGCCTGGCACAGGAAAACCTCATCATCGTGCTGCCACAGCGTGGTCTGCTGGTGGCCGAGATGGACGTGCGCAAGCAGTTGCGCCTGCTGGAGACCCGCCGCGAGGTCGAGCGTCTGATCGCGCGCAGCGCCGCACGCCGAGCGAACGACGCCGAGCGCCAACGCTTTGCCGCGCTGGCGGCCGAGTTCGAGTCCGAGGCGGTGGCCGACGACGACACCGGCTTCGTGCGCAGCGACCGCGAGTTCAACGAGCTGTGCTTGGTCGCCGCGCACAATGAGTTCGCCGAAGGCGCGATGCGATTGATGCACGGCCTGTCGCGACGCTTCTGGTACGTGCATTACAAACAGGCAGCAGATCTGCCCGAAACCGCAAGACTGCACGCCGCGATTGCGGACGCAATCGCGCGCGGCGACGTAGACGGTGCCGGCCGTGCGCTCGACCGCCTGCTCGACCAGATGGAGCAATTCACGCGATCGACGGTGCTGTCGGACCTTTGACGCGTTCGGCTTCAGCGCGGCCCGAACAGCGCGTTGGCCTCGGCGTAGGGAATGGTTTCGGCCAGCATCGCGTCAAAGCGACCCTGCTCAAGCAAGTCGGCGCCAATGCGCCGCGTCAGCGCCATGATCGCGCGCGCCGGGCCGGAACCGACACTCACGCGTGCGACACCCAGCCGCGTCATGCCGGCCATGTCCGGACAACCCGGTCCGGCCAGCACGTTGAGCGGGCAGGTAGCGCCGGCGACCAGCGCGGCGATGGTGTCGGCATCGGTCACGCCGGGCACGAACACCCCACTCGCGCCGGCGTCGCGATAGGCGCGAAGCCGAGCCAGGGTCGCATCCAGGCGCGATTCCGCCGAGCCCAGCCGCAGCCAGAACACGTCGGTACGCGCATTGATGTAGAGGTCGATGCCGGCCTCGCTGGCGAGCGCACGCACGGCCGCGATCAGCACCGCCTGTTCAGCAGTGTCGCGTAACTCGCCCGGCCGATTCGTTGGTGCGTCCTCAAGGTTCACCCCCACCGCACCGGCGTCGATCACCGCACGCACGGTCTCGAGCACGGCCTCGCGCGTCGCCCCGTAACCGGCCTCGATGTCCACCGTCACCGGCACATCGACGAGGGCGACCATGCGGCGCACGACGTCAATCATCTCGGCCAGCGGGATGCGCTCGCCGTCGGGGTAGCCGCGCGAGAACGCGATACCCGCGCTGCTCGTGCCAACCGCCTGCGCGCCTGCCGCCTCGAACACGCGCGCACTGGCCGCGTCCCAGGCGTTGGGCAGCGCCAGCGCGGTGCTGCTGTGGTGTAAGTCGGTGAGGCGCCGCGCGCGCTCGCGCTGCGCGGGCGAAATCGTCGATACGCTCATTTCTGCACTCCCGGCCGGCAGCGCTCGCCGAGCACCGCGCCCTGTGACATCGGCTGCACGAGCTGACGATACATCGAAAGCCAGCCCGGTTTGAGATCGAGCACCGGCGGCACGAAGGCCGCCAGGCGCGCGGCCAGCTCGTCGTCGGTCACGTCGAAGGCCAGCACGCGGCGCGTCAGGTCGATCTCGACCGTGTCGCCATTGCGCACCACCGCCAGCGGTCCGCCTTCGGCGGCCTCGGGCATGACCTGTCCGATGGTGATACCGCTGTTCAGCCCCGACAGTTCGCCGTCGGTGACCACCGCCACGGTGTCACCCAGACCCGCGCCGACCAGCGCCGCCATGAAGCTCGCCGCGAACACCGTGCCCGGCCCGCCCTTGGCACCCATCATGCGCAGCACGATGACGTCGCCGGCACGCACCGTGCCATCCTGCAGACCGGTGATGGCCTCGTTCTCGTCCTCGAACACACGCGCGACGCCAATGAAGCGACGCACCGATTCGGGCACTGCCGAGAGCTTGACCACCGCACCTTCGGGCGCGAGGTTTCCGCGGATCACGATCAGGCCCGGTTCTCGTCGGAAGGGGTTGGATACGGGCCGGATGAAGGCCTCGTCGGGCGGCGGCACCTCGGCGAGATTGGCCTCCAGCGTCGCGCCGGTGACCGTGAGCACCGACAGATCGAGGCGCTCGCGCAACTGGCGCATCACGCCGGCACAGCCGCCGGCCGCGTCGAGGTCCTCGATGCGGTGCGGTCCATTGGGCCGCACCAGCGTAATCTGATCGACATCCCCTGCACGCTCGAACTCGGCCAGCACGTCGACCGGACACTCGGCCTCGACGGACGTGGCGATCAGGTGACGAACGCAGTTGACCGAGCCCCCCATCGCAACGGCCACCGTGACCGCGTTGCGGAAGGCCGCAGGCGTGAGGATGTCGCGCGGCCGGATGTTCTTGTGCACCAGTTCGACGATCTTCGCGCCGGCCTTGTTGGCCTGTTCGGCCAGACGCGGGCCACCAGCACGGATCGGCGCGCTGTGCGGCAACGCCATGCCCAGCGCCTCGGCCATGCACTGCATGGTGTTGGCGGTTGCGAGCCCGGCACAAACGCCCGGCCCCTTGATGGCATGGCGCGTCATGTCCTCGAGCTCGATCAGTTTCATGCGGCCGGCCTTGACCGTGCCAACCGCCTTGTAGACCTCCTCGATGTCCACATGGCGCCCGCCGCACTCGCCGCCGAGCTGGTAGCCGCAAGGCAGGATCAGCGCCGGAATGTCGAGTCGGGCGCAGGCCATCAACTGGCCCGGCGTGGTCTTGTCGCAAGACGCGAGCAGGATCATGCCATCGAGCTCGGCGCCTTCGACCTGCACTTCAACGTCATTGACCAACAGGTCACGGGTGGGCATCAGATAGCGGCCCTGCTTGCCGGCGCTGGTGACGAAGTCCGACGGCGCGACCGTGCGGATCTCGAACGGCACGCCGCCGGCCGCGCGGATGGCGCGCTCGACCTGACGTGCGACCTCATCAAGGTGCGCGTAACAAACCGACAGCTTGCTCGACGAATTGACGATGGCGATCTTGGGCTTGTCGAAGTCTTCCTCGGGAATGCCCATCGCGATCCATTGGGCGCGGCGCACGGCCCAGCGTGTCGTCCCCGGTTCAAAGTTGCTGCGCAGTACCTGCTCCGTCATGTCCGCTCCGTCGTGTCGGGTTGATGCTTCATTCGTCGAGGCGCGCACCGTCGCGGTTGAGCCGCGCCCGCAGGTCTTCGCCGCGGATGTCACGCGGCGCAATGCCCTCGCGCAGCGCGATCACCGCCGCATGGCCGATGGCGTGGCCATAGCCGAAGCACTGCGCGGTCACGCGCGCCGAGGCCATGGCCTCGTGCTGGGCCGACAGGCAGCGCCCGGCCACCAGCAGCGACTCGCCGCGCTGCGGCACAAAGCAGCCGTAGGGCACTTCGTAATGGTCCTGGAAGAGCCACGACAATCGCGGCTTCTCGCCCGAATGCAGTTCGATCGGCCACGGGCTGCGCGCGATGCCGTCGCCGCGCTTGACGCCGGTGACCACATCTTCGTTGGCGAGCGTCGCGATGCCGTCGACCTGGCGCGTCTGGCGCACACCGACCTGCACGCCGGTGTCGTTGACGAAGGCGTGCTCGCAGCCGGCCAGGCGGTCGCGAAAGAAGCGCGCGTACTCACGCACCTGGCGACGACCCTCGATCTCGGCCTCGGTGATGTCGGCCACATTGATGGGATTGAGTTCGCGACCATCGCGCCCGACGATGCGCGTGGCATTGCACAGCAGTTCGCCGGGGCGCGGCGTCTCGAACAGGAACACTTTGGCGCGCGGCAGGCGGTAGCGACCCGAGGCGTTGGCCTCGACGATGGCCTGCATGACATCGGCGCCGAGAATCGAATCGGGGCCGTAGGCGGCGAGGAAACGCTCCACGTCCACGCCCTGCAGGCGAAAGATCATGGTCGGGTTCTGCACCTGACCCTCGTGTCCGACCGAGAACGGCAGACCGGCCATCGCGACCAGATCGGCGTCGCCGCTGGCGTCGATGGTGATGTCTGCACGCACTTCGATGCGGCCCTGCTTGGTCCAGGCCGTGACGCCAGCGATGCGCTCGCCTCCATCCATCAGCACATCGGTCACCAGCGTGTGCAGCAGCACGCGCACGCCGGCCTCGGCGAGCAGCTCGTCGGCCGACTCGCGCCACACCAGCGGATCATGCACACGGGTGAAGGTGCGCCCATAGCGCACCGG
The DNA here is from genome assembly GCA_013911595.1 of Azoarcus sp. Taxonomy (GTDB): domain Bacteria; phylum Pseudomonadota; class Gammaproteobacteria; order Burkholderiales; family Rhodocyclaceae; genus Pseudazoarcus. The sequence goes on along the minus strand of JACESY010000023.1, from coordinate 14,605 downwards.
CCCGGTGAGGCCATTGCGCGCGCTCATCGTGCGCACGAACTCGTCGGCGAAGCCGAACACGATCTGACGCGGCGCCGCGGTGTCGGACTCGGCCGCCTCGTACAACCCGCAGATCGTGCCCGACAGGCCGGCCACCGCACCACCGCCACAGAAGCCGTAGCGCTCCAGCAGCAACACCTTCAACCCCTGGCGCGCGGCGGTAACCGCCGCGGCCACCCCGGCCGCACCGCCGCCGACCACCAGCACGTCGCTATCCACACGGGTGGCGGGGCGGGCGTCGACAATGGTCTGGTTCATCGCGTACATCCTCCCTAGAAGCCGAGCACCTTGGACGGCAGCCACAGCACGATCTGCGGGAAGGCCATCACCACACCGGCGACAACGAGCTGCAGCAGGATGAAGGGGATCACGCCGCGATACATGTCGGGCAGCGTGATCTCCGGCGGGCTCACCCCGCGCAGGTAGAAGATCGCCGGCGCCATCGGCGGCGTCAGATAGCCCGTCTGCAACATGATCATGAAGAGGATGCAGAACCAGACGACGTCGAAGCCGGCGGCTGCGACCAGCGGCGCGAAGATCGGGATGAAGATCAGCGTGACCGAGGCCCACTCGAGAAAGAATCCCGCGATCAGGGTAAGGAACAGCACCAGCAACAGCAGTCCCCACGGCCCCAGGCCGAGCGCGTCGATCAGGTTGTTCACCACCATCATGCCGCCGGTGCCGGCGAACACGCCGGTGAACATGTTCCCTGCGAGCAGGATCAGCATGATCATCGACGTGATGCGCAGCGTGGCCATCAGTGCGTCGCTGAACATGCGCATGTTGAAGCGGCGGTAGAACACCGCCAGCCCCACCGAACACAGCGCACCCAGTGCGGCGGCCTCTGTCGGCGCGGCCCAGCCCATGATCATCGAACCGAGCACCGAGAAGATCATGACCAGCGGCGGCACCAGCGCGTAGACGGTGAGACGGATCTTCTCGAACAGGCCGGGGTCGTCCGGCGAGGGCTCGCTGCTCGGGCCGTACTCGGGCTTGATCACGCAGATGGCGATGATGTAGACGGCGTAGAGGGTCGCCAGCAGCAGGCCGGGGAAGACCATGCCCATGAACAGGTCGCCGATCGACACATTGGCCAGCGGCCCGATCACGACCGCCACCACCGACGGCGGAATGATGGTGCCGAGCGAACCGCCGGCGCAGATCGTGCCGCTGATCAGCGCCTTGTTGTAGCGGTGCTTGAGCATCGGCGGGATGGCGAGCAGGCCGATCACAGCTTCGGCCGCGCCGATCACGCCGGTTGAGGCGGCGAAAAGGATGGCCATCAGGATGGTGCCGACCGCCAACCCGCCCGGCAGGCGCTTGGTCCACAGGTGGATGGCTTCGAACAGGCGGTCGGCGATGCCGGAGCGCTCCAGCATCGAGCCCATGAACACGAACAACGGAACGGCCGCGAGAACGAAGTTCGAGCCGACCTCCTCGATCTTGTCGATGAGCAGGAAGATCAGGTTGTCGCCGAAGGTGACCAAACCGAAGATCAGCGTCGTCGCCATCAGCGAGAAGGCCACCGGGAAGCCGACGAAGATCAGCGTCAGCAGTGCCGGGAACATCAACAAGGCGATGTATTCGGACATTACGCGACCTCCCCGGCGGAGGACTTCCCGGACAACACCTGCACGCCCTTGATGATCTCGGCGACGATCTGCAGCGTCAGCACCACGATGCTGATCAGGAAGACCAGCCGGTACGGCCACACCACCGGATTCCAGGACGAATGGCCGGAGGTCTCCATGTCCACCCAAGCGGTTTCGAAGTAGTCCCACAACCCCCAGCTCAGCCACAGCATGAAGGGCAGGATCAGGAACAGGTAGCCGACGACGTCAATGACCGCGCGCGTCTTTGGCGACACGCTGGCGTAGATCAGGTCGACGCGCACGTGCGAGCCCTGGCGCAGCGTGTAGGCCGCACCCAGCAGGAAGTGCGAGCCCATCATCATGTAGCCGATCTCGAAGGCCCACACCGTGGGGGCGTTGAGCAGGTAGCGCGAGAACACCTCGTAGGCCGTCGCGAGCACGAGCGGCACCACGAGCCAGGCGGCGATCACACCGACATTGCCGGTGATGCGCTCGATCAGGCTCAGCAGCTTTTGCATGCTTGAAATCCCGGGAAGCGAGAGAAGGGAGAGAAAACCACCGCGCCGACGCCACCCGCGAACGGGGTGACAACGGCGCGGTGCGCGAAGGCGATCAGTTCTTGCCTTCGACCTTCACGTTGCGATAGCGGTCAGCGTCGGCCCACAGCTTCTCGAACTCCTGCTGGCTCTTGAGCACGCGCGCAAACCATTCGCTGTTCTCGGCCTGCTTGCCTGCCCACTTCTTGCCGACACGGCGTGCCTCGTACTGCACTTCGGGCTCGAGCTCGATGACCTCGTTGCCCTGCTCGCGATAGAACTCCAGCGACTTGGCGTCCTCCTGGCCGATCTTCAGCCACGACTCATAGGTCACGAGCTTGGCGGTGGTCTCGATCAAGGCCTGGTCGGCCGGCGTGAGTTTGCCCCACACGCGCTTGTTGAGCACCAGTTCGAACGGTGCCGTGGGCTGATGCACGCCCGGAATGATCAGGTACTTGGCGACCTTGGAGAAGCCCGGGGAGATGTTCTCCCACAGCGTGCCCCACTCGGTCGCGTCGATCACACCGCGCTCCAGCGCCGCGTAGATCTCGCCGCCCGGCGTGGTCACCGGCGCCGCGCCCATCTCGGCCGACATCTCGATCCACGCGCCGGCGGTGCGAAGCTTCAGGCCCTGCAGATCCTCGAGCGTGCGCACCGGCTTGCGCGAATGCAGAAAGACTTCGGCCGTGCGGATGAACAGCGGGAAGGAGATCACGTCGAATTCCTTCTCACGGAACTCGCGCTGCAACTCGACACCGCCACCCTCATAGAGCCAATGCAGCATGCGCTCCGAATCGAAGGAGCCGGCATAGCCGCCGAACAAGACGGTGGTGGTGTCCTTGCCCCAGTCGTAGCCCATCCACAGGTGGCCCATGTCGGCGATGCCGTTCTTGACCGTCTCGCTGACCTTGAGCGCGCCACCCAGCGCACCGCCCGGGAACACCTGCACCTGCATGCGACCGCCCGAGAGCTGTTCGAGCCGCTCGGCGAAGGCCTTGGCGCCGATGTCCATCAACGGACCGCCAGCCCAGCCGGTGGCCATCTTCCACTTGCAAGAGCCGACCTCGGGACAGGCCGTATCTTCGGCAGCGACAACCGACTGCGCACCGAACACGGACATCAGGCTCACGGCCAGAGTGGCCAGTACCGTTTTGCAATTTCTCTGCATCTCAGTCTCCTTTGATTGGATGGTACTTCGCTTCGACCGCTACCGTTTCCGGCGCGTATTTCTTGTTGATTCAACACGCTTTCGCGTCGCGCAAGGCAACGTCGAACAGTGCGTATATGGGTAATATACTAGTTGTATGGTTTTGGGCGGTCAAGCATTTCGTCCCGCCCTCGAACGCCAAGCATTCGACGCATCGGTCATGCCCGTATAATCCACCGCAACGCGATGCAGGAGGTTGGAATGCCGAAGCACACGTCCGCCCGTGGCGAGCGGCCGGCGCGGTCCGGTTCCCCGGGCGAGCTGCGCACGACGCTCAAGGAGCAGGCCTATCGGCAGATCGAGGAAGCCATCGTCACGCTCAAGCTGGCGCCCGGCGCAGTGGTGTCGGAACAGGCAATGAGCGAGATGACGGGCATCGGACGCACGCCGATCCGCGAAGCCATACAGCGCCTGGCGCAGGAGCGCCTTATCGTCGTGTTGCCGCAGCGCGGTCTGCTGATCGCCGAGATGGACGTGCGCAAGCAGTTGCGCCTGCTTGAGACGCGCCGCGAGGTCGAACGCCTGATCTGCCGCAGCGCCGCACGCCGCGCGACCGACGCCGAACGCCAGCGTTTCGCGGAACTGGCCACGGAGTTCGAAGCCGAAGCCAAGGCAGATGACGACGAGGCCTTCATGCGCAGCGACCGCGAGTTCAACGAACTGTGTCTGGTCGCGTCGCGCAACGAATTCGCCGAAGGTGCGATGCGCCTGATGCACGGCCTGTCACGCCGCTTCTGGTATGTGCACTACAAGCAGGCCGCCGACCTGCCGCAAACCGCACGCCGCCACGCGACGATCGCGCGCGCGATCGCGCAAGGCGACGCGGATGCCGCCGGCGAAGCGCTCGACCGTCTGCTCGACGACATCGAGGCATTCACCCGCTCGACCGTGTTGTCGGGTTAGGCGCGCGAGCGGTCCCAGAAATTGGGCATGTTCGGGCTCGCATAGCCCGAGATGAAGTCTTTGGCAGCGCCGGTATCCGGATCGAACACATGGCGGCGCACGCCGCCGATGTTTGCACCATACACATGGATGCTGATGCTGACGCGATCGTCGAAGGCATTCGAGACGCGGTGGATGTCGCCAATGCGCGGCGACACCGCCTCGATGCCGCCCGCTTCGAGGCGCACCGTGCCGGTCGGACGCGGAGGCGCACCGTCGCCGTCCAGTTCGAACGCCTCGCAGACTTCGGCCCCGCGCAACATGCCGATCAGGCCCCACACCGTGTGATCGTGGATGGGCGTGCGCTGACCCGGACCCCACACGAAACTCACGATCGAGAAGCGCTCGTGTGGATCGCAGTACAGCAAATACTGCTGATAGTGCTCAGGATGGGGCTGGGCGAATTCGTCGGGCAGCCAGTCGTCTGACGAGATCAGATCGCCGAGCAGCACGCGCGCATGTTCCATCAGTCGTGGCTCGTCATGCGTATCCGTTGCGACCGCGTCCGTCATTCCGCGGATCAAGCGCCGAATTGCAGAAAAATTGGGCATTGCTCACCTCCCCGGTCGTTCAGGCCGCTCCAAGCGCAGCACGTCTTCTGCGCCATTGCCGCCGAAACTGACCGTAAAAGCCGTAGATTAGCGAAAGCGCACTCAAGGCCAACAGCGTACCGGCGATCGGTCGCATCAAAACACTGCTCCAGTCAAAGCTGCTCAACATCAGTGCGCGACGCAGGCTGATCTCCGCGACCGGACCGAGGACCAGACCGATGATCAGCGGAGCGATGGGGTAGTCGAGCTTGCGCAACAGGAAGCCGAATGCGCCGAACACCAACATCACCACCACGTCCATCACGTTGTTGCGCAGTGCATACACGCCGGTCATGCACAGCACGACGATGCTGGGGCCGATGAGTGCGTACGGCGCATCGAGAATCTTCGCGAAGTGGCGTGACGCCTTGAGACCGAAGAAGATCATCAGCAGATTGGCAATGAACATGCCGATGAACACGGAATAGACCAATTCCTTGTTCTGCACCAGCAGCATCGGTCCAGGTACGATGCCGTGGATCGTCAAGCCACCGATCATCACCGCCGTCGCCGCACTGCCGGGAATCCCGAGGGCCAGCAGGGGCACCATCGATCCGCCGACTGCGGCGTTGTTCGCGGCCTCGGGTGCGGCGATGCCCTCCGGCTCGCCGGTACCGAATTTTTCCGGGTGGCGCGACCAGCGCACCGCCTCGCTGTAGCTCATGAAGGCGGCCGTAGTCGCGCCCACGCCGGGCAGGGTGCCGATGATGGTGCCGAGCACCGAGGAGCGCGCAAGCGTACCCTTCATCGCCATCATCTCTCGGAACTTGGGCAGTGCCGTGGAGACCTTGGTAATCGCCTCGCCTACTGGCACGCGTTCGCTGAACCGCACCAGCACCTCGGACAGCGCGAACATGCCGATGATGGCAGGTATAAAGCCGATGCCGGACAGCAGCAGGTCGTTCCCGAAGGTGAATCGACTGCCTCCAGTCAGCGGATCGATGCCGACCGTGGCGATGACCAGCCCGAGAATCCCGGCAATCAGCGCCTTGGTGACCGAGCTCGTACCGATGGATGCGATCGCCGTGATCCCCAGCACGGCCAGCGCGAAGTACTCCGCCGGACCGAAGCTCAGTGCGACCTTGGCCAGCGGAGGGGCGGCCAGCATCAGCACCACGGTACCGAAGATGCCGCCGACTGCCGACGCGGCGAGCGCGATCCCGAGAGCCTTTCCGGCCTGGCCCTTCTTCGCCATCGGATAGCCGTCCAAGCCGGTACAAGCCGCTTCCGGGCTACCCGGCGTATTGAACAGAATCGCCGAGATGGAGCCACCGAAGGTGGATCCAACATAGACCGAACCGAGAAGCAGAAGACCTTCGATGGGTCCGAATCCGAAGGTGAATGGAATCAGCAGCGCCACGCCGACCACGCCGGTCAGCCCCGGCATCGCGCCGAACACAATGCCCCACACCATCCCGAAGACGATGAACAGCAAGGTGATGGGGTGGCTGGCCATGTATTGCGCAGCCGTCAGAAAGCCGTCCGTCACGTTATTTCTCCTTCGCGCCGCTGATCACGCCGTTATGCCTGCTACAGGCGAATGCGGCGATTGCGCGCGCATGTTTCAGTAGATCAGCCTGCTGAAGGTCTCGAATATTCCAGCGCCGCGCGGCAACGGCATCGACAGGACCTTGACGAAGACCAGCGTCACAAGACCAGTAAACACGAACGGGTAGATCAGTGCGATGCGCCAGTTGCCGTAGCCGATCAACCGTGTCGCGAGCAACAGGAAGATCACCGTCGCCAACATGAATCCAATCGTCTGAAGACCGACGAAGTAGGCCAGGATCAGTACAGCGGCCCCGGCAAGCTTGGTCCAGTTCACGACGGAGGACTCGGCATCCTCAATCGGGACGTTGCGGACTTCACGGGTCGCAAGGTAGCTCAGGAACTGCTGCAGAACCTGCGTCAGTGCGATGACCGCGACCACCGCCAACAGGATCTTGGGCCAGAAGTCGGAATCGATTCCCGCATAACGTGCGAACTTCTGAAAATCGTCCGCAGCAAACCACAGGTAGATGGACCCCGCGAACAACAACAACGAGAAGGCGCCATCGATGGCAATCCGGCTCATCTGGAAGTCTCCTTGAGGATGTCTTTCACGCGTCTGTCCGTTTCAGCCACCGACCGGCATTCGAAGCGAGCCGGTGGCCGAAGCGATCCCCCGCCCGAGGCAGGCCCGAAAGGCTCAGGACTGCGGCGGGCAATCGGGGGTCAGGTGTATCAGATGTGGCCGAGCTTCTGCAGCACTGCGCGATAGGTCTCGATTTCGCTCTCGAGGAAGGTCTTGAACTCGTCCGGTCCGAGCAGCACGGAACGGTACTGAAGGCCGCTCTTGCTCTCGATGTCCTTGTAGCTCTTGGCCTGGACTGCCTTCTCGAACACGGAATAGAGCGCATCGGCATGGGCTTTTTCATCGCCCTGCTTGAGCGCGAAACCGCGCCAGCGTCCGAGCGTCACGTCCACACCCAACTCGCGGGCGGTCGGCACATCCGGCAACACCGGCAGACGCTCCTCGGCGAACACCACCAGCGGGCGCAGGTCACCAGCCTCGATCATCGAGCGCGTCGGACCGTATTCCTCGTACATCACGTCGACGTGCCCGCCGAGCACTGCCGAAATGACTTCAGCACCCGAATCGAACGGCACGGCACTCAGTTCAGCGCTGGATCGCAGATTCCACAGGCCAACCAGAGTTTCGTCGAAACCAGCCGCACCGGTCATCGCGATATTGAGTTTGCCCGGATTCTTGCGAGCGTGGTCGATGAGGTCCTGAGCACTCTTGATCGGGCTGTCGGACTTCACGTAGAACAGTCCCTGGTCATACTGCACGCGCGCCACCGGCATGAACTTGGTGGCATCGATCCGGCCCTTGGCGTGATTGATGACTTCTTCCGGCCCGATCGCCATCATCGTGTAACCGTCGGCGCGGCGGCTGAAGAACTGCGTCGCGGCAGGAATGCCGCCGCCACCGGTGACGGAGATGCCCACGAGCGACTGGCCGGTGATGTCGCCAAAGGGCTGACCGATCGCGCGGATGAACAGGTCGGTACCGCCGCCGGGGCCGAACTGGTTGATCACTTCCACGTTGCGCGAGGGATAGCCCTTTGTATCGGCGATGGCGGCCTGCGACGCCACGCCGAGGCTAAGCATCATCAACGCCAGGCACTTCGAAATTCTGGTGTGCATCTTCGTCTCCTTGTTCTGGTTGTTTTCTTGCTTTGCGCACACGCCAAGCCAAACGGTTCCGACTTGATCCAGGTCAATGCATCTCCTGAACTAATATATTAGCGGTGTACAAGATGCATAGTACTAATGTGCCAAACGATGTCAAGCAGCGCGTGGGGGGCAGCATTGTGTCGAGACGGGAAGATCGTGATCAGGCGTTGCGTGAAAGCCAGGCTGCGGCTCCTGCAGCCGAACGGAATTCATCGCAGGCGCGCGCACGGATGCCCGGAAAACCTTCCTCGATCATCCGCGTCAGGGCGCGCCCGGGACCGATCTCGAGTACCACATCGACACCGTACTCGATCATCGAGTGCAGGCAGTCGTGCCACTGCAGAGGCTCGCATATCTGTCGTGACAGCCACGCGACGGTGTCGTCATGGCGCGTCAGCGCACGACCGTCGAGGCCACTGAGCAGCGTCGCCCGAGGGCGTGCCCAGTTCGTGGCCGTCAATACGGCAGCGAAAGGCGACACCGCCGCCGCAATGAAGGGCGTATGGGACGCGATGCTCACCGACAGCCTGCGTAGATGGGTCGCGCCGTACTCCGGTGCCAGACGCTCGAATCGCTCGACTGCCTCCTCGGGTCCACCGATCACGACATGGCGCGGCCCGTTGACGATGGCCAGCGCCGCCCCCTGCGCATGGGCAAGGGCTTCGGCCTGTACGGCATCGATACCGATCACGGCGCTCATGCGCAAGGGGCTGGAAGCGGCTGCGGCCGCAGCGTCCATGTACTGCGCGCGCAGCGCTGTGAGTGCCAGCGTGGTCTGCGCATCCCACACTCCGGCCGCACCGTGTGCGGCCATTTCTCCCACGCTGTAGCCCGCGCACAGCGCCGGCCGAACGCCTTCGGCACGCAGCGCGGCGATTGTCGCAAGTACATGACCGACGACCAGAAGCTGCGCGATACGGTTGCCGGTCAAGTCCACCTCCGTGCCCCGGTCTGCCAGCGTACGTACATCGAATCCGACCTGTGCCGACACGAGGTCGAGCACCTCGCCCGCAGCCTGCTCGCCGGCAAGCTGCCCGAACATCTCGGGATGCTGTCCGCCCTGGCCCGCACAGATGAAGGCCAGGCTCACGCGTCACGCCCGAGGTCTTCGCATCCGGCAACGAACAGGGTCGCCGCAAGCAGGTCGGCGGCACCCCCGGGGCTCAGGCCGCGATCGACGAACCGCCGATGCACGCCACCGGCGCGTTTCATCGCCCCCACCGACAACATGCCGCCCGTGGCGAGAAACGCACGCGCCTCGGCGCGCACGAAATCGAGCCCTTCCGGGCCACCGCGAAACAGCACGTTGTTGTCGTCGAGCACGGCCATGATCGAAAACAGCGCGTGCAGTGCGGCAGCGTTGGCGTCCAGTCCGGCTGCCTCGGCCGCACGCAGCGCCGGCAGGCCGCGCACGAGCACGGTCGGAAAGCCGGAGGCAGCCTCTTCGCGCGCGCCCGGCGCACCGTAGCGCAAACGCACGAACTCGCCGTTCGTAAGGCCCTGCGGGCGTCGGAATGCGAGCATCTCGCGGCCCCACGCACGCGCGACGCCACCACACAGTCCGCGCGCATCCAACGCGCCGCGTCCGGCCGCCGCAGCGAGCAAGCCCAGCGAAAACACCGCACCGCGATGTGTGTTGCGGCCGCCGGTAGCCTCATACATGCGTTGCTCGGCCCGTCGCCCGATCAGATTGAGCGCGGCAAAATCCGCGCCCACGGCACCTGCTGCCGCCATCTCGGCAAAATAGCCGCGCAATGCATCAATGCTGCGGCGGAAGGTCTCCGCGTCCATGTCCGAATGACTTCCCGCATCGACCGGGCTGACCAGACCCGGTTTGGGATGGCAAACCAGTTCGCGTCTGAGCGCCTGCCGCGCGCATTCGTCAATCCACGCGAACGCATCGGGCGCCTGCGCGAAACGATCGCCCGCAAGCGCCGGCGCGGCCACACTCACGCCACGAGACCCGCACGCACGGCCGCGGCGATCTCCAGCGCGTGCGGTCGGCCGCCGCGCTCGGCGCCCAGACGCCGACGCGGATCGTCTTCGGCGTCGGCATGCGACAGCGCCGTCGCCAGTTCCGCGCGCAGGTCGTCACCGAATACGGCGTGCAGACCGCCGATGCGCACGAAGTTCACGACACCCGGCCCCAGCACCGGGAGGCGGCGGGACAGCTCGGCAAGGCGTTCTTCGGGAATACGCGTGACGCGCGACATCGCGCTCGGCGCCATCAGGCGCAGTTGCGCACCGGGCAGCGCGTAGCACGCCCCGGTCGCCATGCCGGTGGCCATGAATCCGCCACTGATGGCCAGGGTGTGCACCAGACCGATCACGCGATGACCCCGGCGGCGCGCCGTGTCGAGACACTTTGTGAGGTGCGCGATGCAGCCGTTGTTGCCCATCAGCTCGTCCCAGCGCGACAGGCGCTGACCCGAGTTGTCCACGATCAGCACGATCGATCGGCCGGGTGCGCTGCGCATCGTGTCCAGCACGTGACGCGACATCGCGAGCGCCAGATCGACGCCGATGTGGGCCTGATCGGTGGTTCCGATCACGGCCACAGTCTGGCCGTCGATGCTTGCCGTGCCGGCAAGCATCTTGCCCTGACGCTCGACCGCATGCCCCTCGCCGAACAGCTCGACCAGCAGGGCCTCGGAAGGGTGGAGTGAAGTGGTGGCGTTCATCGCGACGACTCCTCAAGCGTGCCGGCCAGCCGATTGAAGGCATCGGGTTCGAGTTCGGGCACGCGCTCGGGTGCGTCGACGCCGAGTGCGGCCCACACTTCAACCCCGTCACGGCATTCGGCGAAGCGCGCGACGCGTGCTTCCAGGCGCGCCTGTTCGGCTTCCAGCGCGTCGATATCCAGCGCACGCGGCCTGCCCAGATATCCGGCGATCGCATCGCGAAACGCGTCCAGCCCGTCGGCAACCAGTGCGTCGACCTCTCCGATCAGACGACGGTGCTTGCCGCCCATCGTGCGCCACACCAGCGCGCGATCGCGCGAGTCGAATTCCTCCACGCCCTCGACGGCCTCGATCACTTCCGGACCCGAGATCGACAGACGGCCTTCCTCACTGATCACGATCCAGTCGCAGGACCGCGCGATAATCGACATGCCGCCGTAGCAGCCATTCCTGCCGCCGATTGCGACGATGACCGGAATGCCGGCCGCGCGCACCGCAAGCACCGCACGCTGGATCTCGCCCATCGCGATGAGGCCGGCATTGGCCTCCTGCAGACGGACGCCTCCAGAATCGATGAGCAGGATCACCCCGTCGGGACGCACGTCGAGCGCCCGTTCGATGAGCCCGGTCAGTTTCGCGCCGTGCACCTCCCCGACCGAGCCGCCCATGAAACTGCCCTCCTGCGCGGCGATCAGCACCGGACGTCCGGCCAGCAGGCCTTCGCCGACGACGACCCCGTCATCGAAGGCCACCGGCATGTCGAGTAGCGGCAGATGAGGGCTGGTGCGCCGCGCACGCGGGCCGCAGAACTCCCGGAACGTGCCGGCGTCGAGCAGGCCGCGCACGCGAGTGCGGGCACCGGCTTCGAAAAAGCTGTGACGCGATATCTTCATGCCGAAGCTCCCTTGAGGTCGGCCGCGGCCTGGTCGAGGCGCAGGCACACGACCGCAGGCGTCGCACCCCCGTCGTTGATCGAGATGCGCACGTCGGCCAGTCCCTGGCGCGTGACGAAATCGCTCAGCACCTTGTGCCAGGTGCGCTCGTAGCCCCGGATCGCGGTATCGATGACCGCCTCGCAGCGACCCGAAAGGTCGGCGCGCTCGAGCAGCACTTCGAGATTGCCCGAGCCGACGACGCCCGCATGGGCAAAGTCGTTGGCGGGCACCGCGCTGCCGTGATCGAAAGAGAATTCCAGATGTTCCATGTTCGCCTCACCAGTTCCGGAAACGCGCGGGGGGATCGTAGAGCCCACCCGACCAGCGCACGAGATCCTTGATCGAGCGAGCCGCGAGCAGGTCCCGGGTCGCCAGTCGTTTGTCCACTCCGAGGTCCTCGGGATAGCTCACGGCACCTTTGGCACGCAGACGACGGACAATTTCGGGATCGCGCGCCATGCCTACCTCGGTGTAGCCGGCCACGCCGCGAATGGCCTGTTCGCGCTCTCGGGGTCCGTCGCACAGCAACAGGTTGGCGATGCCCTCTTCGGTGACGATGTGGGTCAGGTCATCGCCATACACCATGACCGGCGGCAGCGGCAGGCCGAAGCTCTCCTGCAGCTTCCAGGCGTCGAGCCGCTCGACAAAGGTCGCGCTGAGTCCTTCGCGGAAACTCTCGACGATCTGCACGACGAGCTTTCGCCCGCGCGGCATGCCGCTGCCACGGTGCGCCTCGCGTCCGGCCATCAGCCAGCTTTCGCTGCCGTGGCGGCGCGCCCGCGACTCGGAACCGAAGTTCGGCGCGCCACCGAAGCCCGTGATGCGCGAAAGCGTCGCGGTCGAGGAGTTGCCTTCGAGATCGATCTGCAAGGTCGAGCCGATGAACAGGTCCGAATAATGGCCGGCGATCTGGCAGAAGATGCGGTTCGAGCGCATCGATCCGTCGCGTCCGGTAAAGAACACGTCCGAGCGCTCGGCCACGTAGTTCTCCATGCCGAGCTCCGAGCCCGCGCAATGGATGCCTTCGACAAAGCCGGATTCGATCGCCGGAATCAGCGTGGGGCAGGGATTGACCGACATGTATTTGCAGATCTTGCCGCGCAGACCGAGATCCGCGGCATAGGTCGGCAGGATCAGCTCGATCGCGGCCGTATCGAAGCCGATGCCGTGATTCAGCCGTGCAACCCCGTACTTCTCGTAGATGCCGCGAATCACCATCATCGCCATGAGGATCTGGACCTCGGTGATCGCGGCCGGATCGCGCGTGAAGATGGGTTCGATGTAATAGGGGCGGGGCGCCTCGACCACGAAGCTGACCCAGTCGCCGGGCACATCCACGCGCGGCACGTGGTCGACGATGCGGTTGACCTGCACGATCAGGATGCCGGACTTGAACGCCGTCGCTTCGACGATGGCCGGCGTATCTTCGGTGTTGGGCCCGGTATAGAGATTGCCGTCGCGGTCGGCGGCATCCGCAGCGACAAAGCTCACGTTCGGCGTGAGGTCGCAGAAATAGCGCCCGTACAGTTCGAGGTAGGTGTGGATCGCGCCGACCTTGAGCCGACCTTCCTTGACCAGACGCGACAGGCGCAGGCCTTGCGGCCCGGAATAGCAGAAATCGAGCCGTTCGGCGATGCCGCGCTCGAACACGTCCAGATGCGGGGCCAACGCGATGTTGGACTGGATGATGTGGAGGTCATGCACACGCTCGGGCGACACTTCGGCCAGACACTCGGCCAGAAAATCGGCGTGCTTCTGGTTGTTGCCCTCGATGCACAGCCGGTCACCCGGTTCGATGACGGCTTCGAGCAGCGCCACGACATCGCCCGGCGCGACCACCTTGTTGTTCGCAAACGCGGCGCCGCGCTGCATGCGTGCCGCGTAGCGGTCGCGCAAGCTTCCCCAGTTCCGCGCAGTCGCGTCGACCGCTGTCTCGGTATCACCCATCGTCGTCACCGTCCTGCTTCTCCCGCCGACATCGGCAACGCAAACGTGCGCTGCGCGTAAAATACTACTAATATATTAGTAGCGTGCATTCTGCCCACCTTACACCAGGGACGCAAGCGCGACTCAGTTCGAGCCGCGGACAGTGGTGCACACACCGCGCTCGAACGGACGACCAGAAAACACCATCATTTATCGCGGAGGTTCAACGTGACCAGCTCGCCAAGTAAAGAGCGCCAGACGCGCGAGGCGCTCCCCACTTTCACCGACTGCCATGCCGGCATCGTCGGCCATCTGGACGCGCTGGGCGAGCTCGATGCCCTGCTCGCCTCGGCCGCGCGCGCGCAGCTCATCGCGCAGCAGGCGGTGCAGTTCTTCGACGAGATGATTCTCGAACACCACGAGGACGAGGAGCGTGAACTGTTTCCTGCTGTGCGCAAGCATGCGGTGGCGGGCGAAGAACGCGCACTCGTCGACAGCCTGTGTGACCGCCTCACCGCGGACCACCGCGCACTCGAAAAACAGTGGAACGTGATCAAGCCACAGTTGGCGCGCATCGCCGCCGGCAAGGACACGCGCCTGGATACGGACGCCACCGCCGCGCTGATTGCGAGCTACAAGGCCCACGCCCATTTCGAGGAGACACGCCTGTTGCCGCTCGCCGCCGAAGTTCTCGGCCGTAGCGACGCCGAACTGGCACGCCTGGGATACGCGCTGCACATCCGCCACGCCACACGCACGGCCAAGCCCTTCGGCTGATGCCGTCGCCCACCGTCAGCGCCAGCGCGACTCGTCCTCGCGCCGGGTGAATTCGATCATGCGTGCGTCGGTGGTCACTTCGCGGATGCGCCATGGCACGCCTTCGGCGTCAACCTCGACCAGGCCCACGCCTGCACCGTTGAACAGGCGCCGGCCATGCG
>JACESY010000022.1 GCA_013911595.1 Azoarcus sp. | reverse complement strand
GGCCTGGATCGCACGCACGATGGCGGCAGCCGAATCCATCAACGTGCCGTCCCAGTCGAAGATGACGAGCTCGAAGCGATGCGTCATCTGGAAACTTCCTCAATGGACGCGAGAAACTGCGACAGATCGGGAGGCAACGGAGATTCCAGATCCAGCGTCTCGCCAGACAAGGGATGGGCGAAACGCAGGCGTGCCGCATGCAGGAACATGCGCTTGAGCCCGGTGGCGGCAAGCCGCTTGTTGAGTGCGAAGTCGCCATATTTGTCGTCGCCGGCCAGCGGATAGCCCAGATGCGACAGATGCACCCGGATCTGGTGCGTGCGACCGGTCTTCAACTCGACCTCGAGCAGACTGAATTCGCCGACGCGGCGCAGCAGACGCACGATGCTGTGCGCGCTCTTGCCTTCGTCGGAGACACGCACGCGCCGTTCGCCGTCGGCCGCCAGATACTTGAACAGCGGCAGCTTGACGTGCTGCAGCCGGTTGCGCCAGGCACCGGCGACCAGCGTGAGGTAGTGCTTCTCGATCTCGCCCGCGCGCTGCATGTCGTGCAACACCTTGAGCGCCGAGCGCTTCTTGGCAACGATCAGCAGACCGGAGGTCTCGCGGTCGAGCCGGTGGGCCAGTTCGAGCATGCGCGCATCCGGTCGCTGCGCGCGCAACTGCTCGATGACACCGTGGCTGATCCCGCTGCCGCCATGCACGGCCTTGCCCGGCGGCTTGTCAATGACAACCAGGGCATCGTCCTCGAAGATCACCGGCAAGGCCACACCGACCGGCACGGGCGCGCTCGACGCCTTCTGCGCGATGCGCACCGGCGGGATGCGCAACTCGTCACCTTGCGCGAGCCGGTAGGTCGGCGCGATACGTCCGCCGTTCACGCGCACCTCGCCGCTGCGCAGGATGCGATAGACGTGGCTCTTGGGCACGCCCTTGCACACGCGCAACAGATAGTTGTCGATGCGCTGGCCGGCATCGGCCTCATCGATGCGCACACGCACCACAGCCGGAGCCGAGGCGGAGAAAGGAGAGGTTGTCATCGACTTGCGCGATGCAGCATGCACGCTGGCGTGCGACCGGCATCGTCCATCAGAATTTTGCGCTGAACCGGATTCACCAATATACTTCGCGCTGAACGTTCCGGTCATGGCACCCGGCTTCCGTCACCCGAAGGTGCCGGATTACCCGCCAAGAGCCCATTGGGACATGGTCCCTTCGGAGAGCTCCCGGACGCTCCGGTACCCCGAGCGCAGTGAAAGGCGCCGATGGTACCCCAAGCGACTTACTTCGATCCAATGGATCGAGTCCTTAGACCCAGACGCGCAAAACATACGCAGGATCTAGGATTCCGGCGAGAGGCGGGAATCCATGAAACGACCAGCCGACCCATCACAGCCCATGACCAACCGGATGAAAGAAGCCAACACAGTCCGCTACTGAGCCTGTAAGCACGATGGTGCGCGCCGTTCGTCCTGCCCGTGTGTTCGCGCGGGAGCACGAAACAAATGAAGCGCATGTTGTTCAATGCGACGCAGGCCGAGGAACTCCGCGTCGCGATCGTCGATGGTCAGAAACTGATCGACCTCGACATCGAATCGGCCGCCAAGGAAGAACGCAAGAGCAATATCTACAAGGCGGTCATCACCCGCCTCGAGCCCAGCCTCGAGGCCGCCTTCGTCGACTACGGCTCCGAGCGTCACGGTTTCCTGCCGTTCAAGGAGATCGCCCGCAGCTACTTTTCCAACAACGGTGAAGGCGGCAAGGCGAGAATCCAGGACGTCCTGTCCGTCGGCCAGGAACTGATCGTCCAGGTCGAGAAGGACGAGCGCGGCAACAAGGGTGCAGCGCTCACCACCTATATCTCGCTGGCCGGTCGCTACCTCGTTCTGATGCCCAACAACCCGCGCGGCGGCGGCGTTTCGCGCCGCGTCGAGGGCGACGAACGCGCCGAGCTGCGCGACGTCATGGACCAGCTCGAAGTCCCCTCGGGCATGAGCCTGATCGCGCGCACCGCGGCGATCGGTCGTACCGCCGAAGAACTGCAGTGGGATCTGAACTACCTGCTGCAACTGTGGCAGGCCATCGCCGGCGCAGCGACCTCGCAAAGCGGTGCCTTCCTGATCTACCAGGAAGGCAGTCTCGTGATCCGTGCGATCCGCGACTACTTCCAGCCGGACATTGGCGAAATCCTGATCGACACCGACGACGTGTTCGAGCAGGCGCGCCAGTTCATGGCCCACGTGATGCCCGACAACGTGATCAAGGTGAAGCGCTACAGCGACGATGTGCCGCTGTTCTCGCGCTTCCAGATCGAACACCAGATCGAATCGGCCTACGCGCGCCAGGTCACGCTGCCCTCAGGCGGCGCGGTGGTCATCGACCACACCGAGGCGCTGGTGTCGGTCGACGTCAACTCGGGCCGCTCGACCAAGGGCTCGGACATCGAGGAAACCGCGCTGCGCACCAACTGCGAGGCGGCCGACGAGATCGCCCGCCAGTTGCGCCTGCGCGACCTCGGCGGCCTCATCGTCATCGACTTCATCGACATGGAGTCGGCGAAGAACCAGCGCGACGTCGAAAACCGCCTGCGCGAGGCCCTGCACCACGACCGCGCCCGCGTGCAGACCAGCAAGATCAGCCGCTTCGGCCTGCTCGAGCTGTCGCGCCAGCGTTTGCGCCCGGCCCTGTCCGAGTCCAGCTACGAGCCCTGCCCGCGCTGCCACGGCACCGGCCACATCCGCAATACCGAATCGTCGGCCCTGCACATCCTGCGCATCCTCGAAGAGGAAGCGATGAAGGAGAACACCGGCGCCGTGCACCTGCAGGTACCGGTAGACGTGGCGACCTTCCTGCTCAACGAGAAGCGCGCCGACGTGGCGCGCATCGAACTGCGTCATCGCATCCATCTCATCGTCGTGCCCAACCGGCACATGGAAACCCCGCAGTTCGAGATCATCCGACTGCGCCACGACCAGCTTGACGTCGAGGACATTGCGCTTGCAAGCTACCAGATGGTCGCAGAGCCCCCGCCCGACGAAGCGCGCCTGCCCGGCGAAGCCAACGCCAAGCCGGCCCGCGCTGAAGCGGTCGTCAAGGGCATCTCGCCGTCCCAGCCCGCGCCCAGCGCCTCTGCGCCCGTGGCCGAAGCCGAGGCGCCCAGTGTCCCGGCAGCCGAAGCCGGCAAGGGGCTGATCGACCGCCTGTTCGGATGGTTGCGGCGCGCTCCCACCACGGCGATCGAGAAAGAGGAACCCGTTCCGGCGGTCACCGAGAAGCCGCGACGTGGCCAGGACGGCCGTCGTGGGGAGCGCGGGGATCGTGGCGAGCGCGGCAGTGAGCGTGGTGAGGGCCGTCGCGGCGGTCGTGGTCGGCGCGACGCACAGCGTGAGGAGCGCCAGGATGAGGGCCAGAGCCAGAACGGGCGCGGACGCAAGCCACGCACAGAACCTGCCGAACAACGCGAAACGCAGGACGCATCCGAATCGGGCAGCGGAGGCAACCGTCGGCGCGGACGCGCCGCGCGCAGCGAGCCCAAGGCAACCGAATCGCCTGCCGAAGTCGCGGTCGCCGAGAAGGCCGTCAGCGCAGCGGTTGCCGACACTTCTGACGTCGCAGAGGATAACCGCCCGGTCACCGACAATGGTGAGCACGGCGAGAGCGGCGCGCCGCGTCGTCGCCGTCGCCGTGGCCGCCGTGGTCGCGGCGGCGCAGATCGTGCCGAGACGGACAACGCTGGCAACGTCGATCAGACCGACGACGATGCCGCCTCCGGCGCGACTGCAGCGCAGGTGGTTGCCGCCTCCGCCACCGCCACCGCCACATCGACCGAGGAACCGGCCCTGACCGCGCCCGAGCCGACACCGGAAATTCCGGCTTCGACCGATCGGGAGGTCGCACGGGAAATCGAGCCGAAGGGCGAATCCGTGCCACAGGCGCGGACGAGCCACGCCGCAGCGCCCGATCCGGTCGCCGCCGAGGCACCCGCCAAGCCGGAGCCCGTAGCGGCCCTGGAGACGAGCGAACCGGAAGCGGTGACCCCGACCGAGGAACGCAGTGACGTCAGTGACGCTACTGCGGCTACGACCGAACAGGCACCGGCCGACGACGCCGCGATCGAAGCCCCGCAACCGGTGGAGGAGCAAGCCCCCGAGGCCGAGGATGAGCGCGAGCCCGAGGAAATGACCGCGTCCGCGGCAGCACCGGCGACCCAGCCCGAGGCTCCGCCGCGCGAGGAGGCGCCGAAAGCTGCGATCGACATGGAAAAGCCCCTCTCCGATGCGGGCCTGGTGCTGATCGAGACCCGCGCGGACGCAACCCCGTCCAACGGCGTGCAGGCACGAACCGAAACCCCGCTGGGACGTAGCCCGCGCCGTCCCCAGCCGGTGGCCGAGGAACCGCTGCAGCAGGTCGAGACGCAAAACAAGTAGGCCACTGCGGGTGAACGACGAACGGGCCGCCATTGGCGGCCCGTTTTCCATGGCACCCACCGTGTGCAGGGGGTTCCGCCATACCGCGCCCCACCGGGCGCGGTCCTGCGCTTCGCACCGTTCGCGCTACCGGACTTCTACCACGGTCCACGCGCGAGGTTCGCTCAGGGCGGCCGCAACCGCCCTGCGCGCTTCAGTAGCCGGCGACCGCACCGTCGCTGCGCGGATCAAACGCACCCTCCATCATCCCGCTGGAGTGACGCACCAGCGCACCGGCGTGTCCCACCGTCTCGTCGAAGGCGCCGATGACGTCGACGACATGGCCACGATGACGCAGTTCGTCGGCAACCGGCGGCGCAAACCGCGACTCGATCTTGAGCGATTCCGACATGCTCCCCCAGGTACGCCCGAGCAGCCAGCGCGGCGCGCTCACGGCCTCCTGCAGCCCCATGCCCATTTGCACGTAGCGCGTGAACACCGCCGCCTGCGTCTGCGGCTGGCCGTCCCCGCCCATCGTGCCATAGACCATGGTGCGGCCGTCATCGAGCACCGCCAGCGCCGGGTTGAGCGTGTGAAAGGGCTTGCGACCGGGCTCGAGCGCGTTGAGCGCGGCAGCGTCGAGCGAAAAGCTGCAGCCGCGGTTCTGCCAGTTGATTCCGGTCTCTGGCAGGACAATGCCGCTGCCGAACTCGTGGTAGATGCTCTGAATGAAGGACACCGCGCGACCTTCGCCGTCGATCACCCCCATCCAGATGGTGTCGCCCGGATCGGTTGCACCGCCCCAGGCAAGCGCCTTCGCGCGGTCGACCTCGGCGGCCATCGCATCGAGCGCGGACGGCTCGAGCAAGGACTGCGCATCGACCTTCATCCAGGCCGGATCGGTGACGTGACGGTCACGCACCAGGAAGGCCTGCTTGGTCGCTTCGACCACCAGATGGATGTAGTCGGTCGACATCGGGTCGAGATGATCCACGCCAAGCCGGTCGAGGACGCCGAGAATCGCCAGCGAGATCACGCCCTGTGTCGGCGGCGTCATGTTGTAGACCTTGCCGCGCGAGTGTTCGAGCGCGACCGGCGTCCTTGGCTGTGCGCGGTGCTGCTGGAGATCGGACGCTCTCAACGGGCTGCCGAGTGCCTCCAGATCGGCCGCGATGCGCCGCGCCAGATCCCCTTCATAGAAGTCGCGCAGGCCGGCCTCCGCCAGTCGCTCCAGCGTCGCGGCCATGCGGGGCTGATGGAATACACCACCCTCAGCCGGTGGCGCACCGTCGACCAGGAAGGTCTCGGCAAAACCGGGCTGGGCATGCAGTTCATCGAACTTGGCGGTGGTGCTCGCGTGCTGGCTGCTGGTCACCGGAATGCCCTCGCGCGCATAGCCGATCGCATCGACCAGCAGACGCGGCAAACCCAGCCGGCCACCCCAGGCGCGGCTGGCCTCGAAAGCCAGATCCCAACCCGAGATCGTGCCGGCCACAGTACAGGCGGCCAGCGGACCCCGCATTGGAATGCGGGTCATGCCCTGCGCGCCGTACCAGTCACGCGTGACGCCGCCCGCGGCCGCCCCGCAGGCGTCGATTGCCTGCGGGGCCTTGCCGGGCTCGGAGAACAGCCAGAAGCTGTCACCGCCGATACCGTTCATGTGCGGGTAGACCACGGCGATGGTGGCGGCGGCGGCGATCATCGCCTCGAGCGCGTTACCGCCGTCACGCAGCACGGCCGAAGCCGACTGTGCCGCCATCGAGTGGGATGCAACCGCGATCCCGCGTGTTGCCCGGACCGGATTGATCATCTCCGTGTCTCCTGCTTGTCGTTTTTATGGTTTGCACGCATCACTTCATCCAGCCAATCGCCTTGGGTAGCCAGGTGGCGATGTCGGGGAACATCATCAGCAGGGCCAGACCGATGATCTGCAGGCCGATGAACGGGATCACCCCCTTGTAGATCGAACCGATCTTCACTTCGGGCGGAGCGGCCCCCTTGATGAAGAACAGGGCCCAGCCGAACGGTGGTGTCAGGAACGAGGTCTGCAGGTTCATGCAGATGAGCATCGCCAGCCACACCATGTCGACGCCGGCTGCGACGAAGAACGGCAGCAGCAGCGGCAGCACGATGTAGGAGATCTCGATCCACTCGAGGAAGAAGCCGAGGATGAACAGCAGGATCATCATGAAGATGATCGTGCCCCACAGGCCGCCCGGCACCAGCTCCATGAACTCGGCGATCAGATCCTCGCCGCCGAGCCCACGAAAGGACAGGCTGAAGGCCTGTGCGGCGAAGATGATGAACATGATCATCGAGGTCGTGACCAGCGTCGATCGCAGCGTCTGGCGCAGCACGCTCATCGACAGCTTGCCGCTGAAGGCCACGATGATCAGCGCGCCGAAAGCGCCCATGGCGGCGGCCTCAGTGGGTGCCGCGACACCGCCGATGATCGAACCCAGCACTGCGAACACCAGCAGGATCGGCGGCAGCACGCCGCGGAACACTTCGATGATCAATTGCTTGGTGCTGAGCTCGGCACGTTCCGCGGCCGGAATCGGCGGAGCCATGTTCGGCCAGATCCACGCCACCACCAGGATGTAGATCACGTACAGCGCCGCCAGCATCAAACCCGGCATGATCGCCGCCGCGAACAGCGTGCCGACCGACTCGCCCATCAGGTCCGAGAGCAGGATCAGGATCAGGCTGGGCGGCAGGATCTGCCCCAGTGTGCCCGAGGCGCAGATCGCGCCGGTGGCCAGTCCGTGATCGTAGCCGCGACGCAACAGGGTCGGCAGCGCGATCAGCGAGAGCGTCACGATGGTCGCCCCGACGATGCCGGTGGCCGCGCCCATGAGCACGCCGACAAAGATGATCGCCACGCCCATGCCCCCGCGCAGCCGCCCGGCCACGTGGCCCATCACGTCGAGCATGTCCTCCGCGATGCGGGACTTCTCCAGCATCACGCCCATGAACACGAACAACGGGACGGCTAGCAGCGTGTAGTTGGTCGCCACCCCATACAGGCGCGAGGGCAGCAGGTTGAACAGGTTCGGCCCGAAGCCGATCAGGCCGAACACCACCCCGGAGATTGCGATCGCGTAGGCCACGCGCACGCCCAGCACCAGCAACGCGATGAAGCTGAGCAACATCAGGATGGAAAGGATTTCATTCATCGGCATGCTTTTCCCCCTTGCCGCCGTTGAGGATGAGCGCGATGTTGCGCAAGGCATGCGCGACGCACTGGATGCCGAGCAACGCGAAACCGGTGATCAGGAAAGTCTTCAGGATCCAGCGATGCGTGAGTCCGCCGGGATCGGGCGAGATCTCGCCCGTCGTATAGGCCTGAACGACGAAGCGCACCGACAGCCAGGCGAAATAGAAGCAGATCGGCGCCATGATGAAGATCGCCGAGAACGCCTCGATCCACTGTCGGGTTCGCTCGCTGAACTTCTCGTAAACGATGTCGACGCGCACATGGGCGTCGGCCTTCTGCGTATAGGAAAGCCCCCACAGCGAGATCACTGCGAGCAGATGCCATTCGAGCTCCTGTGCCCACACCGCACCCAGGCTGATCGTGTAGCGCAGCAGCACCTGGATGGCGATCAGCAACACCAGCGCGAGGATGATCCAGGAAGTGAAGCGGCCGGTCCATTCGATGAACGCCTCGAGCGCATCGGCGGCCTTGTCGAGTGTCTTCATGAGATCCACTTCATGTGGTTGGGAAAAAAGGATGGCGGGCGCGCATGCGTCCGCCATCCGGTCAGGCAGGCCGTCTTAGCGGACGGTGGTCTGGAAGGTGGTCTCGGAGATCTGGTTCCACTTGTCGTGATTCTTCTTGAAGTTGAAGAACGATTCGTGAACCTTCTTGACCATCGGATCCTTGGCTGCGGCATCTTCGAGGGTCGTACGGGCAGACTCGCGCAGGGCCTTGATCACGTCGTCGGGAAGACGCGCGATCTTGACGTCGAAGTTGTCGACCATGTCGGCCAGTGCCGCACCGTTCTGGGCGTCAAGCCACAGCAGGCCTTCCTGGTTGGTCGCATCGGCCGCGGCGCGGACGATGGCCTGCAAGTCCTTCGGAAGCTTGTCCCAGGCACCCTGGTTGATGACGATCTCGGACGTCGTTGCCGGCTCGTGCCAACCCGTCGTGTAGTAGTACTTGGCCGCGTTCTGCAGACCCAGACGACGGTCCAGATACGGGCCGACCCACTCGGCCGCATCAATCACGCCGCGCTCGAGCGCCGGGAAGATCTCGCCACCCGGCAACAGCTTCACGTCTACGCCGAGGTCGGCATACATGCGACCGGCCAGACCCGGAATACGCATCTTCAGGCCATTGAAGTCGGAAACGCTCTCGACCGGCTTCTTGAACCAGCCCGTCATCTGCACACCCGAGCAACCGGCAGGCATCGCAACCACGTTGAACGGCTTGTAGACCTCATTCCAAAGGTCGATGCCACCGCCGTGATAGAGCCAGGCGTGGTGACCCATGAAGCTCATACCGAACGGCACGGTGGCGAAGTACTGCGCGGCAAAGGTCTTGCCGGCCCAGTAGTAGGACACCCCGTGGTTCATTTCGACGATGCCCGCCGAGGCGGCGTCAAAGCCTTCGAAGGCCGGCACCAGCTCACCGGCGGCATATACCTTGATCTTCAGGCGACCGTTGGACATTTCCTCGACCCGCTTGGCGAAGGCTTCGGCACTGCCCGGGCCGGACTGGTAGTACGGCGTGCCCGCCGGCCATGTGGTCGTCATCTTGAAATTGAACGTCTGCTGCGCGCTGGCGATTGCGGGAAAGCCCGCGGTAGCGGCTGCGCCACCGGCCAGCAGAGAAGTCTTGATCATGCCACGTCGATTCATATCGCTCTCCATCCTTGGATTTACACGTGTTCAGGGATCGATCAGCTTTGTCCGGACACATCCGCCATACGAATGCACCGAAACGGACATCACGACCGCCCCCAACAACGGCAACTGCAAACTCCGTACCAGTTTTGCGACGAGAGCACTCTTTCGGACCGGCGACAGCGCCAGTCCTGCGTGTGCATCGCGCCACGAACCGGAGCGGACCGACTGGCAGCTACCCTCCTCCTGATTCCGGTCACCCTTCTTCGGGGCGTTCCGTCCGACGGGCAAACTGCCATGTCAGCACTGGGACTGCCATGCAAGTGTAGATATTCAGACAGCACAGTCAAGAAGAATTTGACACTCGCTCGCGGCCATGCAGAACGCATGAAGACCTGGGGGTAGGGTCGCAATCCACCTGCTGCGAGGGCAGAACATCCCGCGCAGCGAGAGCGTCGGGCGAAGATGCATGTGGAATTTCTTTGCAATCAATGCACTGCAAAAGTGCGGGGGCCTGCCTTTGCGCACCACTTCGGGGCGCAACGCGAAGAGCAAACGGACGAGCGACTCCCGACCCGTGAAGGCGGCATCGGAAGGCTACGCCAGAGGTTCATGCATGCCTCGCTACGATCGACCAGAATCGCCGACACAACTGACATGTCAGTTTACTTGATCCGACACCTACAGCAGTGCACGCATCGTGCGATACGTGTACTGCTCGACGTAATCGACAAGGCGGTCGGAGGCATCACGAGCCTCGTTCTCGTCCTTGCGGGAGATCGCAATGGCAATCTCGGCATGCAGCCGCGAAACCTTGGCCAAATCGCCGACCTGACGGAAATATAGGTACCAGAAGCGTCGTGTCTGCGCCTGCAGGGGCCGCATCGCCGCCGCGGCATAGTCGTTGCGCGCGGTCTCTGCCACGAGCGCGTTGAACTCGGCATCGGTCGGCAGGAAGATCGATTCATCCTCTTGCTCGGCCGCCTCCATGAAGCGTTCCGCCAGTTCGCCGAAGCGCTTGCACGCCGCCGGCTCGGCCAGACGCGCGGCACGCCCCACCAGGATGCGCTCGAGTTCGCGCCGAACTTCGATCAGCTTGAAGTGTTCGGCGACGTCGATCTCGGACACCATCGCACCGGAACGCGGCAACACCTTGATCGTGCGCTCGTAAGCCAGCCGCTGCAACGCCTCGCGCACCGGCGTGCGCCCGATGCCGAGCTGAGCGCTGACCGATTTCTCGGAGATGCGGCTACCCGGAGGCATGGTCAGCGTGACGATCATCTCCTCGATCTGGCGGTAGGCGTGTTGCGCCTGTGTCTCGGGATCACGCGGTGCGGCGTTCGCGGCGATGCTTTTTCGGGTGGCTCTGGGCATGGGCTGTCGCGACACGGGAGGCCGCAGGACAAATGAATCGAATCGAACATACGCCCGGCGCACGGAGCGGTCAACGCGTGAGCTCATCGGCCCGCGCCCACGGCGTCAAGCAGCCCGCGCACGCCCTGCTCGCACAAATCGAGCACTTCGCGAAAGCCGTTTTCGCCTCCGTAATACGGGTCGGGCACGTCCCTGTCCGTGGCCTCGCGCAGAAAGGCCGTAAACATCGCGACACGATGCTCATGGCCGGGCGGACACATCGCCAGCATCTGCGCGTGGTGTCCGCGATCCATCGCAAGCAGCAGATCGAAACGCTCGAAATCGGCGATGTCGACGCGACGCGCGCGCAGCCCCGACAGGTCGTAGCCATGACGCGCCGCAAAGGCCAGCGTGCGCGCATCGGGCGCCTCGCCGACGTGGTAGCCGTGAGTGCCGGCTGAATCGAACTCGACGCGTGCCCCCAGCCCGGCCTCGGAAAACAGCCGTCGCGCCACGCCTTCGGCGGTCGGAGAGCGGCAGATGTTGCCCGTGCACACGAACAGCACGCGCAACGATCGATGCTCCGGAATACGGATGCCTGCGATCATGGCGCCCCCCCTCCCCCGTCGTGCACATCGGCCCCGAAAGCCCTCTGGCGCAAGCGGAACAGCTCGTCGCGCGCAGCCGCCGCCTGTTCGAACTCGAGATTACGCGCATGCTCCTGCATGGCCTTCTCGAGCTTCTTGATCGCCTTGGACAGCGCCTTCTCGTCGAGCAGTGCGTAGTCGACGCGCGCACTGTCGGCCACACGGCTGGCTTTGACGTCGTCGTTCTCGCCTGCGTAGACGCCGTCGATGATGTCCTTGATGCGCTTGGACACGCTGCGCGGCGTCACGCCGTTGGCCTTGTTGAAGGCCATCTGCTTGTCGCGGCGCCGCTCGGTCTCCTCCATCGCCGCTTGCATCGAGCGCGTAACGCGGTCGCCATAGAGAATGGCCGTGCCGTGCAGGTGACGTGCGGCGCGCCCGATGGTCTGGATCAGCGAGCGCGAGGAGCGCAGAAAACCTTCCTTGTCGGCATCGAGGATCGCAACCAGCGACACCTCGGGGATGTCCAGCCCTTCGCGCAGCAGGTTGATGCCGACCAGCACGTCGAACTCGCCCAGGCGCAGGTCGCGGATGATCTCGACACGTTCGACGGTGTCGATGTCAGAGTGCAGGTAACGCACGCGAATACCGTTCTCGGCGAAATACTCGGTCAGATCCTCGGCGATGCGCTTGGTCAGCACGGTGACCAGCACGCGCTCCTCGACGGCGACCCGGCGCTTGATCTCGGAGAGCAGATCGTCGACCTGGGTGATGGCCGGCCGCACCTCGATGAGCGGGTCGACCAGGCCGGTCGGGCGCACCACCTGCTCGACCACCTGCCCCTGGTGCGTGGCTTCGTAGTCGGCCGGCGTGGCTGACACGAAGATGGTCTGCGGCATCAGCCGCTCGAACTCGTCGAACTTGAGCGGGCGGTTGTCCACCGCCGAGGGCAGGCGGAAGCCGTATTCGACCAGATTCTCCTTGCGTGAGCGGTCGCCCTTGTACATGCCGCCGATCTGCGGGATCGCGACGTGCGACTCGTCCACGAACAGCAGCGCGTCCGGTGGCAGATAGTCGATCAGCGTCGGCGGCGGCTCGCCGGGCGCGCGCCCGGACAGATGTCGGGAGTAGTTCTCGATGCCCTTGCAGAAACCCATCTCGGCCAGCATTTCGAGGTCGAACAGCGTGCGCTGCTCGATACGCTGCGCCTCGACCAGCTTGCCCGCACGATGATAGGACTCGCGTCGGTCCTTGAGCTCTTCCTTGATGCCGTCGATGGCCCGCAGCACGGTCTCGCGCGGGGTCACGTAGTGGCTGGACGGATACACCGTGAAGCGCGCGAGCTTGTGCTTGAGATGCCCGGTCAGCGGGTCGAACAGCGTCAGGTGCTCGATCTCGTCGTCGAACATCTCGATGCGCACCGCCAGCTCGGCGTTTTCGGCTGGGAATACGTCGATCACGTCGCCGCGCACACGAAAGCAGCCGCGCTGGAAATCGACGTCGTTGCGCGTGTATTGCATCGCCACCAGGCGCGCGATCAGGTCGCGATGGCCAATGCTCTCCCCTTCGCGCAGGTGCAACACCATCGCGTGATAATCGACCGGGTCACCGATGCCGTAGATGCACGACACGGTCGCGACGATGACCACATCGCGGCGTTCCATCAGGCTCTTGGTCGCCGACAGACGCATCTGCTCGATGTGCTCGTTGATCGACGAATCCTTCTCGATGAACAGATCGCGCGAGGGCACATAGGCCTCGGGCTGGTAGTAGTCGTAGTAGCTGACGAAGTACTCGATCGCGTTCTCGGGGAGAAACTCGCGAAACTCCGCGTAGAGCTGCGCGGCGAGCGTCTTGTTGGGCGCGAGCACCAGCGCGGGTCGGCCACAGCGCGCGATGACGTTGGCCATGGTGTAGGTCTTGCCGGAGCCGGTCACGCCGAGCAGGGTCTGGAACATCAGCCCGTCGCCGAGGCCTTCGAGGAGCTTCTCGATGGCCGCCGGCTGGTCGCCGGCGGGCGGAAAGGGCTGGTGCAGACGGAATGGACTGCCCTCGTAGTGCAGCACGCTGGCGCTGTCCGTCGAACTTGTCATGGTAGACTCTTGCTCCTGTACGTGGGCCGGCCGAAACGTTCCGGACGACGTTCGCCGCCCGACCGTACTCCCGATTATTTCTCAATTCGCCGCGCAAGGCACGGCTGCATCGACTTCGGCAGCCCGTCCGGGTTCCTCCGCCTCGGCGCGCACCAAGCATAGGGAATGGACATGTCTGCATCGATCTTCGCCAACGTCGAGATGGCTCCGCGCGACCCCATCCTGGGTCTGACCGAGGCCTTCAAGGACGACTCCCGCGCCGAAAAGGTCAACCTGGGCGTCGGCGTCTACCAGGACGACAACGGCAAGATTCCGCTGCTCGAATGCGTCAAGGCCGCCGAAAAGGCCCGCGTCGAAGCCGGTCTGCCGCGCGGCTACCAGCCCATCGAGGGCGCGGCCGCCTACAACGCCGCCGTACAGAACCTGCTCTTCGGCGACGATGCCGATCTGATCAAGTCCGGCCGCGTGATCACTTTCGAGACGCTTGGCGGTACCGGCGCGCTCAAGGTCGGTGGCGACTATCTGCGCCGCCTCTACCCGGAGGCCAAACTCTACATTTCCGACCCGAGCTGGGAAAACCACCGCGCGGTGTTCGAGAACGCCGGCTTCACGGTCGAGACTTACGCCTATTACGACCCGGCCACACGCGGCGCCAACTTCCCCGCGATGAAGGCCGACCTCGAGGCCCTGCCGGCGCACTCCGTCGTCGTGCTACACGCCTGCTGCCACAACCCCACCGGTGCGGACATCAGCGAATCTCAGTGGGGTGAAGTCGTCGAAATTTGCCGCAAGAACGACCTGATTCCCTTCCTCGACATCGCCTATCAGGGCTTCGCCGATGGTCCCGAACAGGATACCGCGGCGGTGCGCATGTTCGCCGACAGCGGCATGCAGTTCCTCGTCGCCAGCTCGTTCTCGAAGAACTTCTCGCTCTACGGCGAGCGCGTCGGCGCGCTGTCGATCATCGCCGAGAGCAAGGAAGAGGCCGCCCGCGTCCTGTCGCAGGTCAAGCGCGTGATCCGTACCAACTACTCCAACCCGCCGACCCACGGCGGCGCCGTCGTCACCGCGGTGCTCAACTCGCCGGATCTGCGCAAGCAGTGGGAGGGCGAACTGGCCGCGATGCGCGAGCGCATCCTCGATATGCGCCACAGCCTCGTGGACAAGCTCAAGGCCGCCGGCGTCACTCAGGACTTCTCGTTTATCACCGAACAACGCGGCATGTTCTCCTACACCGGCCTCACCGCTGACCAGGTCGAGCGCATGCGCGACGAGTTCGGCATCTACGCCGTCAAATCCGGCCGCATCTGCCTGGCCGCGCTCAACTCGAACAACGTCGACACCGTCGCCAAGGCGATCGCGACCGTGGTCTCGAAGTAAGCCGGATTTCTTGACCATGCGCCGCGCGTTGCCTACAATGCGCGGCTTCTTTCCCCGATAGCTCAGTTGGTAGAGCAACGGACTGTTAATCCGTTTGTCGCTGGTTCGAGCCCAGCTCGGGGAGCCAGATCTTCCGTTTCGTGCGCACCGTCGCGCGAAGCCGCAACAAAACTCATCGCACCACCTTTTCCCCGATAGCTCAGTTGGTAGAGCAACGGACTGTTAATCCGTTTGTCGCTGGTTCGAGCCCAGCTCGGGGAGCCAGCATCAAGCACAAATGCCGCCCACGAGGCGGCATTTGTGCGTTCACCGCCCCTGAAATCGCCATCAGAGCGGCGCGACGACGGACTCCCCCGCCCCTCGCCTATGCCTGACGCCCCTCAGAGCGCCCGGGGCGGACTCTGGCCAGGTCATGCCGCGACAGCACAATCACATCACCCGAAGCCGCTTCCTGAAAGCGCTCCAGCAACATCTCCTTACATGAAACCCGCTACTGGGTTAGAGTTCAGCACGACCCCTTCAACAAAACATTCCGGGAGCATGATGAAAGCGCACTTGAAACTGGGAACCCTACTAACCGGAGCTATGGCAGCACCGGTTTCCTTCGCCCAGATCATCGATGACCCATTTCCCCCTGGCTACGACATCGCCTGGGGAGTTCAGGCAGTGCCGCTGAGTCCCACGCTGAGCGCCCTGATCGTGGTCATGATGGGCCTGGCAACCTGGGCTTTCATGCGCAAGCGACGCGGAACGGGTTTCATGGCCGCCGTTGCCACCGTGGCACTGGGGACGATGAGCTACAACTCGGACTCGATCGCCATCCCGGATCCGTACCTCCTGACCATCAACAGTCAGACTGGCTCGACCTTCGTCGCATGTCCGACCTTTGAAGGTCAGTCCCTTGAAAGCAGCGCAATCCAACTGCAAGTGGAACTACCTCCCACGACCGTCGGAACA
The DNA here is from genome assembly GCA_013911595.1 of Azoarcus sp. Taxonomy (GTDB): domain Bacteria; phylum Pseudomonadota; class Gammaproteobacteria; order Burkholderiales; family Rhodocyclaceae; genus Pseudazoarcus. The sequence goes on along the minus strand of JACESY010000022.1, from coordinate 14,285 downwards.
ACCATACCGGGCGGAGTAACTCTGACCCGCGTCCAGTCGAACTTCATACTTCCGAGTTCGCAAGACAATATTGAACCGTCGGGGGTAAGCATCGAGCAATGCACCGTCGGTACGAGAGTCACGCCGGAGAGCCCCTGCGCGCTTTTCTGTCCCATATTTCGTCTTTGAGTTCTTGTCGCTGGCTCTAACCCACCCCCGGGAGCCACACAGCAAGCTCAAGCGCCACCCTCCGGGGTGGCGTTTTTGCGTTCACAACGCCGGAAATCGTCATCAAAGCAGAGCAATGCTCCCCAACCGAGGACTTCAGGAGCTTCTGAGAGCCTACAAGGGAGAGTCGACGGGAGTGTTGCAGGGACACGACAGCTTCAGATGAATCCCGGGACGCAGCCTCGGATTCGACACACGAGGCCTCAAACAATCTTCAATACTTCCGAAACGCCGAACCAAAGGGCCGGATATCACGATCATCGGAGCCTCCATGCCAACTCAAATGCTGATCAAACTGCTCCCCCGATTCTTGATGGCAGCGCTGCTCGCGGCGAGCTTCAATGCGCATGGGGCCGTCCAACAACGTTTCCTGCAGGTCACCGGAACAAACGGCGAAACCGGCTTCGGCACGTTCTCCTGGGACGACAGCGTGGTTCCGGACGGGCAAACCCTGACCGAAAACGACGTCATCGCGATCAGCATCACCATCAGCGGAGGCGCATTCGTCCAGCCGCAGAGTTTCAACGATGCCGAATGCATCTACCTCAGAGCGGACCCCACGCCGACGTTTGAGACTCAACTGCTATTCACCTGCAACAACGGCGTGGAGAACTTTATCTCGTTCGGCTCTACGAACCAGGCCATCCTAGGCAACTACGACGGCGTTTTGACATGGAGCATTGGTGAAGCGCCAACACCCACAGCTCAACCGATTCCGAGCTTGACCGCCTGGGCGTCGATACTGCTGGCTGCCCTCATGGCACTGTTCGTAACGACAAGAGCACGCGGGACGAAGTAGCAAGTAAACACCCCACTCGCATGGAGGCAAGAACGCCTGCTCAGTTGTCGCGGTACGCACTACCGAGCCGCCCGAGGAGACGGTCTGGAGACTGCGTAGAGCAACATCGCGGGGAGTCAGGTGAATATCTGATCTATACAGAGCCCGACTCGGGGAACTAGCATCACCGAACGCGACCCACAAGGCGGCGTTCGCGTTTTGGCCGACACGAATGGCGCCCCGCATGAGGCGCTCGTGGCGCCATTTGCGCGAATCTGGTATCATTGCGCACTCTATCGCTTGCCTCGGCAAGCCCGTCGTAGCCCCGCAAGACATCGCGGGTCCCGCCGAAGACGGCTGGCGCATCCACTACAGGAATCGCGCTGCCACATGCCCGCCGGACATCCGACCCTGGTCGTGAAGCGTTCGGCGCCTGCCCTTCGGGGCGAAACGCCGCACGACTGCGCGCCTTATCGTCCCATTCGCAGCCGCATGGCAGGTTTGCAAGCCGCGCACGCTCGCGGCAGCAAGTATTGATGTCGTCCGTCCCGACGGTCGGCCCGGCAAGCAATCCGCCCACGATGGCGGGTTAGCGCCGAAACCTTTATGGAGGCCAATGAATGGCGAAGGAAGAACTCATTGAAATGCACGGCTCGGTCACCGAAGTGCTGCCTGACGGCCGCTATCGCGTGACGCTGGACAACGGTCACGACCTGATCGCCTATTCCGGCGGCAAGATGCGCAAGTTCCACATCCGCATCATCGCCGGCGACAACGTCTCGCTTGAGATGTCTCCCTACGACCTGAGCAAGGGTCGCATCACCTTCCGTCACCTGCCCGGCCGCCCGCCCGGCACCTCCGGCCCGCGCCCCGGCGGTGGCAAGCGTCGCCGTTGATTCCCCTCCCGGCTCACTCGCCGTCCTGACGCCAGTGCCCCAACTGGCGTGATCGGCGTACGCCTCCGGCGCCCCGCCCACTGCTCCACGCGCTCTGTGCATTGGCCATCGTCTCCAGCGCCACCGCCACGCGGTAATTGATCGTGCCCTTGGGGATCGCGCCCTTGGCGTCGGGTGTGCCGGCCGGCACGCCGGTGAGTAGCGTCATCGCGTCATCCACAGTGTCGATGGTATAGACGTGGAAGGTGCCGCGCCGCACAGCCTCGACGACATCCTCGCGCAACATCAGGTGGCGCACGCTGGCCGACGGAATCAACACGCCCTGGTCGCCGGTCAGACCGCGCACCGCGCACAGGTCGAAGAAGCCCTCGATCTTCTCGTTGACGCCGCCGATCACCTGCGCCTCGCCGAACTGGTTCACCGAACCGGTGATTGCCAGCCCCTGGCGCAGCGGCACGTCGGCCAGCGCCGATAGCAGCGCGCACAGTTCGGCCAGCGAGGCCGAATCGCCTTCGACATACCCGTAGCTCTGCTCGAACACCAGGCTGGCATTGAGCGACAGCGGCCGGTTGCGCGCGTAGCGCGCGGCCAGGAAGGCGGTCAGGATCATCACACCCTTGGTGTGGATGGCGCCGCCCAGCTCGGTTTCGCGCTCGATGTCGACCACCTCGCCGTCGCCCAGGCGCGCGGTCGCGGTGATGCGCACCGGGTGGCCGAAGTGCTCTCCCGCCAGCTCGACCACCACCAGACCGTTGACCTGACCGGAGCGCCGACCGTCGGTCGAGATCAGCGTCGAGCCCTCGACGATGGATTCGAGCACGTTCTGCGAGTAGCGGCCGAAGCGGCGCGCCCGTGCGGCGATCGCGCGGTCAATATGCAAGCGGCCAACGCACTCCAGGCCGGCTTCGCGCGCGTAATGGTCGGCCTCGCGCATCAGGTCGGCGAGCTTGCGCGTGTATAGCGAGAGTCGGCCGGCGTCCTCGGCCAGGCGCGCACCCTGTTCGACCAGGCGGGCGACGGCCTCGCGGTCGAGCGGCAGCAGGCCGACATTGCGCGCGAGCATCGCCAGCAGGTGGGCGTAGTAATTAACGTTCTGCGGGGTACGCGGCATCTCGTCATCGAAATCGGCCGCGACCTTGAACAGCTCGGCGAAGTCCGGGTCATGGTCGGTGAGCAGGTAGAACAGTTCGCGACTGCCTATGAGCACGACCTTGAGCCTGCATGGCACCGGCTGCGGCTCCAGCGTGACCGGCGCATTCCAGCCCTGGGCCTCGGCCGGGGGCTCGATGCGGATCTCGCCGCTGCGCAGCGAGCGTTTGAGCCCGTCCCAGGCCCAGGGCTGGGCGAACAGGCGCTCGGCGTCGAGGATCAGGTAGCCACCATTGGCCCGGTGCAGCGAGCCGGAGCGGATCATCTGGAAATTCGTGACCTGGTTACCCATGTGCACGACATGTTCGATGCGCCCGATCAGGTTGCCAAAGCCGGGGTTGTCTTCATAGACCACCGGCGCGCCCTGCGTGTCCGCGTGATCAACGAGCAACTTGACCAGATAGCGCTGGAAACGCCCGGAGTTCTCCTCGTCACCGCCTTCGTCCTCGTCGCCGCCGCTGCCCCAGTCGATGCCACTGTCGAGCAGATCCTTGTGCACGGCGTCGAGAAAGGCCTGCACCGCCTGGATATCGCGGTAACGGTCGCGCAGATCACGCGACAGATGGGCGACGGTGGGTGCCAGCGCATCGCGCTCGGCGCGGCAGATCGATTCGCGCAGCGCCTTGCGCCAGCCCGGGAATTCCTCGAGCAGGTCGGCCAGGCGCTCGCTCCAAGTCCCTACCGCGGCCTCGATCCGCTCGCGTTCATCCTTGGGCAGCGCGTCGAAGTTCTCCGGCGACATCGTCTCGCCGTCCCGCGTGGGGGCGAAGACGAAGCCCTCGGGCGTGCGCAACAAGGCCAGTCCATCGGCCGCGCACTGCTCTCCGAGTTCCTGCAGCCCGCCCTCCTCGCGCTCCTTGTGCGCGTCCTGCAAGGCCTCGATGCGGCTCTCGTGCGCGTCGCTCGACAGCGCCGCATCGATGGCCGGTGCCAGGTCGCGCACGAAGGTCTGCATGTCGAGACGCAACTGGTTGCCCCAGCCAGCCGGCAGCGCGAGCAGGTGCGGGCGTTGCGGATCATCGAAGTTATAGACGTAGCACTGGTCGGACGGCACGGTGCCCTTGGCCGCGAGCTCGGCGAGCAGCCGGCTGACGATTGCGTGGCGGCCGGTGCCGGATTCGCCGAGCACGTAGACGTTGTAGCCGGAATGAGCCATCGCCAGACCGAAGCGCAGGGCCTCGTCGGCACGTGCCTGCTCGAGATCGTCGGGCAGGTCCTCGAGCGTCGCGGTGGTCTCGAAAGGCAGGGATTCGGGGTCGCAGCGGGTGCGCAGTCGCTCGGCCGTCAGGCCGGTGGAAGCGGTCATCTCGGGTCGTTCCTCGGTTGCGGTGATTCCGCGCGCGGGCCGGCCGCGTTCGGCGCACGCAGGCGGTACAATGCACATTGTTGCACGCGCGCAGCGGCCGCGCGCAGATCGCTGAAACGACGGCGAATCCGCGCGGTCCACCGAGCGCCATGCGCACTTATCTACGCGAAGCGAAACCGATGAAAATCATCCCCATCCGCGCCGCCGACCTCACCCCCCTGCCCGAAGCTCCGGGCGAGATCCCCGCGAGCGGTCCGCTGGCCGACCCGCGCGGGCGCGAAGTGCGCGATCTGCGCATTTCGGTGACCGATCGCTGCAATTTCCGCTGCACCTACTGCATGCCGCGCTCGGTGTTCGACAAGGATTACCAGTTCCTGCCGCGCGACGAGCTGCTCAGCTTCGAGGAAATCGAACGCGTCGCACGCGTGTTCGCCGAGCGCGGTGTGCGCAAGCTGCGCATCACCGGCGGCGAGCCGCTGCTGCGCAAGAATGTGGACCAGCTCATCGCGAAGCTCGCGCGCATCCCGGACGTCGAGATCACGCTGACCACCAACGGCGTGCTGCTGCCGAAGATGGCGCAGCGCCTCAAGGACGCCGGCCTGGATCGCGTCACGATCAGCCTCGATTCGCTCGACGACCCCACCTTCCGGCGCATGAACGATGCCGACTTTCCGGTCGCATCGGTGCTCGAAGGCATTGACGCGGCGGCGGCGGCCGGCCTCGGCCCGATCAAGATCAACATGGTGGTCAAGCGCGGCGAGAACGACGACGGCGTGGTCGACATGGCGCGTCATTTCCGCGGCACGGGCCACATCGTGCGCTTCATCGAATTCATGGACGTGGGCAGTTCCAACGGCTGGGAGATGGGCGCGGTCGTGCCCTCGCGCGAGATCGTAGAGCGCATCTCGGCCGAACTCCCGCTGGAATCGGCCGACCCCAACTACACCGGCGAGGTCGCCGAGCGCTGGCGCTATGTCGATGGCGCCGGCGAGATCGGCGTGATCTCCTCGGTCACCCAGGCTTTCTGCTCCACCTGTACGCGCATCCGCCTGTCGACCGAAGGCAAGCTCTTCACCTGTCTGTTCGCGCAGTCCGGCCACGACCTGCGCGCGCTGCTGCGCGGCGGCGCATCCGACGCCGATCTGGACAACGCCATCGCCCGCGTGTGGATGACCCGCACGGACCGCTATTCCGAGATCCGCACCGCGAACACCGCGAAAGAACGCAAGATCGAGATGTCGTATATCGGAGGGTGACGCAGCCCCTCGCCGTCATTGCGAGGCGCGCAGCGCCGAAGTAATCTCACCACCGCACGAGATTGCTTCGCTGCGCTCGCAATGACGCCCCTTACTTCCCGTCCTCGGACAGCGGCAACTCGTCGAGTTGCGTCGATTCGATCTTCTCGAAGTGCGCGCTGATCTTGCGCGAGCTCACCTGCACGTCCTGCACGTCACGGTTGGCCTGGTCGATATGGCGGGCGAGCGCGTTCATGCGTTCGTCGAAGCGGTGGAAATCCTTGGCCAGCTTGCCCAGCGCATCCTTGATGACGTGGATGTGCTTACGCGTCTCCACGTCCTTGAGCACGGCGCGCGCGGTGTTGAGCACGGCCATCAGCGTGGTCGGCGAAACAACCCACACGCGCCGCTCGAGTGCGTATTCGACCAGCCCGGGATGCCAGGCATGGATCTCGGCGAACACGGCTTCGGCCGGCACGAACATCACCGCGCCGTCCGAGGTCACGCCCTCCTCGATGTATTTGGATGCGATGGCCTCGATGTGGCGTTTGACGTCGCCGCGGAAGGCCGTCTGCGCGAGCTTGCGATCGATGTCGGAAGCTTCCGGTTCAAGCATGCGCCGGTAGTTCTCGAGCGGGAACTTGGCGTCCACGCACACCATGCCGGTCGGCTCGGGCAGATGCAGCACGCAGTCGACGCGCGTGCCGTTGGGCAGGGTGTACTGGAAGGCGTAGGAATCCGGCGGCAACAGGTTGCGCACCAGACCTTCGAGCTGCACCTCGCCGAAGGCGCCACGCGCACGCTTGTCACCGAGCAGATCCTGCAAGCCCACCACGCTTGTCGTGAGGCCGTCGATCTTCTTCTGCGCCTCGTCGATGGTTGCCAGTCGCGCCATCACGTTGGCGAAGGTCTCGTTGGTCTTGCGAAAGCCCTCGTCGAGACGCTGGTTCACATGCCCGGCGATAGATTCAAGCCGCTCGTCGAGCGTGCGCGACACGCCGGAGAGCCCGCCCTGCAGCAGCTCGCGATCCGCACGGGCCTGCTCGGCCAGGCGCGTGAGCACCTGATCGAGCAATTCGGCGCGCAATCGCTCGTGCGCCGCAGCCGATGCACCGGCGGCCTCGGCGAAACGCTGCGCGGATTGCTCGCGCTGTTCGGCCAGACGCGCCTGCATCGCCGCATCGAAGGCATGAAAGGCCTCGCGCAATGCGTGCAGTTCGCGGTCCAAGGTGTTGCGAACGCGCTCGCTGGCATGCTCGGTGCGCTCGGCGAGCCGATCGGTCTGACGTTCCTGGCCGGCCTGCCAGTGATCGGACAGCTCGTCGAAACGCGCGTCCAGCGTGTCGACGAGACGCTGTGTCAGGCGGCGTTCGGCACGTGCACCACGCAGCGCGAGCCACGCGAGCACGACGAACACCAGCGCCAGCGCGGCCAGCGTCAGTTCGGGCGCATGGGCGCGCATCCATTCCATCCACGGCATCGGTCCGGCATCTCCTGTGAACGATATGCCGGGATTGTACGCAGGCCGCGTCGCTCAACGCGGCATCATGTGCACCTGGTCGCCCTCGCCTTCGCCCAGCGGGCGCGGCTCGCCGAGGAAATAGCCCTGCGCATAATCCAGCCCCAGCTCGGTCAGGCGCAGCATCACGCTTTCGCTCTCGACGAACTCGGCGATGGTCTGCAAGCCCATGGTGTGGCCGATGGTGTTGATCGCCTGCACCATCGCCATGTCGATCGGGTCGTGCTCGATATCCTTGATGAAGCTGCCGTCGATCTTCAGGAAATCCACCGGCAAGGTCTTCAGATAGGCAAAGGACGAGAGCCCGCAGCCAAAGTCGTCGAGCGCGAACGCGCAACCGAGCTGCTTCACCTCGCCGATGAAGTGCACGACCTTGGACAGATTGGCCACGGCCGCAGTCTCGGTGATCTCGAAGCAGATCGCGCCGGCCGGCAGGCCGCAGTGTTCCAGCGTCGTGCGCAGCGTCTGACGGAAGCGCTCGTCGGAAAGTGATGCGCCGGACAGATTGATGCAATACACGCCGTCGAGCTTGCCGTGGCGACGGAAGATATCGCCCAGCCAGGCCAGCGTGTTGTTGACCACCCACTGGTCGATGCGCGGCATCAGGTTGTAGCGCTCGGCCGCCGGCAGGAAGGCACCGGGCTGGATGACCTTGCCGTTCTCGACCAGCCGCACGAGGATCTCGTAGTGCACGCGGTTGCGGTCCGGCGCGTTGAGCGGGACGATGGGCTGCATGTAGAGGCGCAGCCGGTCCTGGTCGAGCGCGGCCTGCAAGCGCGCGACCCACTGCATCTGGCCATGCTGTTCGAGCAGCCGGCCATCGTCAGGCTGGTACAGGTGCACGCGGTTGCGGCCGTTCTCCTTGGCGGCGTAGCAGGCGGCGTCGGCCGATGACAACACCGTGTTCAGGTCATGCATTCGCTGATCGAGCTCGACCACACCGATCGACACCCCGATCGCGAACACCTTGGACTCCCACGCGAAACGAAACTCGGCAATCGCCTCGCGGAAGCCCTCGGCCAGCGCCACCGCGCGCTCGCACGGGCAGTTCTGCAGGATCAGTCCGAACTCGTCGCCACCCAGCCGCGCGAGCACGTCCGAGGCGCGCAACTGGCTACGCAGCAAGGCCGTGACCTGACGCAGCAATTCGTCGCCGGCGACATGGCCGCAGGTGTCGTTGACGATCTTGAACTGATCCAGGTCGAGGTAGCACAGGAAATGCGTCTGGTCCGGTTCGACCGGCCGCTCCAGCAGCTCGGTCAGGCGACGCTCGAATTCGCGCCGGTTGGGCACGCCGGTGAGCGCGTCATGACTGGCCTGGTGCGACAGTTCGCGCGCGAGATTGAGCGTGACGGTGACATCGTGGAACACCAGCACCGCGCCGATCAGGAAGCTCTCGCGCGAACGGATCGGCGCGGCGGTGTCGAGTACCGGCACGTGCTCACCGTCGCGCCGGCGCAGCAAGGCGTGCTCGAGTCGGGGCAGCACCTGGCCGCGCAGCAAGGCAGTGCGCACCGGATTCTCGAGGCTCGCGCCGGATTTCTCGTCCACCAGCCGGTAGATCAGGCTCACCGGATTGCCGCGCGCCTCGTGCGCGCGCCAGCCGGTCAGGCGTTCGGCGACCGGATTCATGTACTGCACGCAGCCGGTCTCGTCGGTGGTGATCACCCCGTCGCCGATCGAGGCCAGCGTGACCTGGGCGAGATCGCGCTCCTTGTGCAACTGCGATTCGACCTGCTTGCGCTCGCTGATGTCGCGCACCATGCCGGTGAGCTGGGCGTGCTCGCCGACGCGGTTCTCGCTGATCGACACTTCCAGCACGCGCCGCTCGCGCCCGGTACCGAGCCGCAGTTCGAGCTTCTCGCCGGGGACGAACAGCCGCTCGAGGCGCGGCGGCGCAACATTAGCGTCCGGCACCACCAGACGCTGCACGGGCATGCCGATGACGCCGGCGGCGGCGACCCCGAAGAGCTTCTCCGCACCGGGGTTGAGGCTGGTCAGCACGCCCTCGCCGGTGAAGGTGATGATGCCGTCGCGCACGTCGCGGATGATCGCGCGGGTCTGATCGGTGGCCTCCTCCAGGGCGCCGATGACACGGTTATAGGCCGCCGCGATCTGGCCGACCTCGGTGAAGGGCTCGACCGGCACACGCGTGGTCAGGTTGCCGGTGAGCCCATGCTGGTCCATGGTCTCCATGAGTTCGATCAGCTCGGTGCGCGCGCCATGCTCCGACACGTTCAGACCCACGCGCTCGTCGTCCGGACTCACGCGCAGCGGCGTGAGGCGTCGCAGGCACGTGAGCATGATCCACGCGATACCGAAGGACCAGACACCGCAGGCGATCACGCCCAGCGCCTGTACGCCCAGCTGGTCGAGCCGCGACAGCCCGGTACCGATGGCACCGGGTTCGCCGAACAGCGCCACCGCCAGCGTGCCCCATGCACCGGCGGCCAGATGCGCCGGAATCGCGCTCACCGCGTCGTCGATGCGTCGCGCGAGCAACCATTCGTTGGCCGCGACCATGATCACGCTGCCGATCGCGCCGATCACAATGGCCTCCAGCCCGGTCACGACGTGCGCGCAGGCGGTGATCGCGACCAGACCGGCGACGGCACCGTTGAGCGCATACATCACCTCGCAATAGCCGTGCAGCTTCCAGCCGAGCAGGATGCCCGCGAGAATGCCGGCGGCGGCGGCCAGTGAAGTATGGGCGAGAATGGAGGGCACATTGTCGGCAAAGGCCAGCGTGCTGCCACCGTTGAAGCCGAACCAGCCGAAGAACAGCAGCAGCCCGCCGAGCATCGCCACCGGCAGGTTGCCCGCCGGGATCACGCTCGCTGGCTTGCCCGGCACGAAGCGCCCTTCGCGCGGCCCGATGATAATCACCGCAGCCAAGGCAACCCAGCCGCCGAGGCTGTGCACGACTGTGGAGCCGGCGAAATCGACGAACCCCATCGCCGCCAGCCAGCCCGGCTCACCATCACCGATCACGCCGCCCCAGGCCCAATGGCCGAACACCGGGTAGATCAACCCGGCGACGGTGGCCGACACCACCATATACACCGGAAAGTGCATGCGCTCGGCGACCGCGCCGGAGACGATGGTCGCCGCGGTCGCGCAGAACATCATCTGGAACAGCATGAAAGCCATCAGCCAGGTCGTCGTACCGCCTCCCCCGTCGATAGCGAAGTAGCCGGTGCCGAACAAGCCGCCCACACTGTCACCGAACATCAGACCGAAGCCGAACAACCAGAACAGAATGGTCGCGACGGCGAAGTCCGCGATGTTCTTCACGGCCACGTTGATCGCATTCTTGGCGCGGGTCAGCCCCGACTCGAGGCACAGGAAACCTCCCTGCATGACGAACACCAGTGCGGCGCACACCAGCATCCACAGAACATCCAGCGACAGGGATGAGGTCATCGACTCCTCGCTCGGCAACGCCCGGCGGCCGGCCGGGACGGATGGTTTCAGCGAGAAATAAGCAACTGCCATGCCACGCTCCGCCAAGCCTGAACTGGCGAAAGCCGGGCGAACAATGCCATGGGGATGACCATTCACGCACCAAGTCGGTGCGCCGACAGTGCCTCAGTGGGCGCGCAGCCCGGCCAGGCCGAGCATGGCGCCGACGTCGACCTCGTCGATCTGCGGGGCGTCGAGGAAGCGATCGGCGTAGGCGCGGTAGATGCCCGACTCGAGGAAGAGCGCGAACAGGTCCGGATCGAGATGACCGTCGGACGCCATGCGCGCCATGATCGCCACCGATTCCGAAAGGGTCTTGGGTGTCTTGTAGGGGCGGTCGGCGGCGGTCAGGGCTTCGAACACATCGGCCACGGCCATCGCGCGGGCGAGCACGCTCATGTCCTCGCGCTTCAGACCCCGGGGATAGCCGCGCCCGTCCATGCGCTCGTGGTGGCCGCCGGCGATCTCCGGCACGTTCGCCAGGTGGCGCGGAAACGGCAGGCGCGTGAGCATCATGATGGTCTGCACGATGTGGTGATTGATGATGTAGCGATCCTCGTCGGTCAGCGTGCCGCGCCGGATCGACAAATTGTGCAGTTCGCCGCGGTCGAAGCGGTGTCGCGGCACCTCCATCGCGAAGCCCCACGGGTTGTCTTCGGCGATGCGTTCGGCCTCCGGGCGCTCGACACGGTGCCAGGGCCGGTCGGCGAGCAGCGCTTCCTCGACGGGCAGCGGCCCGACCGCATACGGCGCGCGCAGCAGTTCCTCTTCGCGCGAGACGCCCATCCGGTCGTCGAGCGTACGCATCCAGGTCCGCGCTCCGATGCGGCCCAGGCGTTCCACCGCCGCGTCATCCATGGATTCGCCCCCCAGATTGCAGCCAGCAACGAAGGCGAACTCCTCGTCGAGTTCGGCAAGCGCGGTCTCCAGTCGTGCGGCAACGGTCTGTGCATCCTCGCCGGCGAGGCGCGCCTCGAGCGCATTGACGTGCGCATCGCGCTTGAGCACCTCAAAACGCATGCGAATCTCGTGGATGCGGTCGTAGATGCATTCGAGCTTGGTGGCCTTGTCTACGACGTGCTCGGGCGTGGTGATCTTCCCGCAGTCATGCAGCCAGGCGGCAATGTGCAGGGCCTCGCGGTCATCTCCGCCGAGGCGGAACTTGGCAAGCGGACCGTGGTGCGCCTCGTGCGCGGCCTCCGCAATCATCTTGGTCAGCGCCGGCACGCGCTGGCAGTGGCTACCGGTGTACGGACTCTTGGCGTCGATGGCCGAGGCGATCAGTTCGATGAAGGCTTCGAGCAGGCGCTTCTGCGCGGCGATCAGCTCGCTGGTTTCGATCGCCACCGCAGCGCTCGCGGAGAGCGCCTCGACGAAACCGACCCGCGTGTCGCTGCGCGAGGCCTGCTGGCCGATCAGCAGCGGCAGCCAAGCGACAATCGCCCCGACCAGCTCGCCGTCGCGGTTGATCAGCGGTGTGGCCACGCGCATGTCGCCGTCGACAAATTCGACCTCGGTCGCCTGACCACTGGCGGCCGCCGCGATCAACCCGTCGCCATCGATTGCCACCCGTGCCGGCAGCGCCGGGTCGACGCTATCGGCTGTGCCGTGCACCCGCACGCGTTCGAGCATCTGGCCGTCGCCGACGCGGTAGATCGCGCCGTCGGTCGCACGCGTAGCCTCAAGCACGGTGGCGAGGATGGTCTCGAGTACCTTTTCGACATCGCGCTCCACACTGAGCGCGACACTGGTATCGAGAAAGTTGGAGATCGTGCGCCGAAGTCGCGCCGCTGCGCTACCGAGCTGATCGACCTCCGAGATGTGCGAAAACACCTCCGGACGCTCGACGAAGTCGAATGCCTCCAGGGAGCGCATGTCCTCGGAGATGCGTCGCAGCGACGAAACCGAGTGATGGGTCAGCCACAGCCCAAGCGGCACGGCGGCAAGGAAAATCGCCAGCGCGATCACCAACTGGGCGGCGACGATGTCCCGCGCGTCGGCGAAGATCTCGTCTTCCGGGATTGCCAGCAAGCCGGCCAGCCGCAGCGAACCGATCGGATCCAGCGGCAAACGCACGACATACCAATCCCGCCCGCGCTCACGGACCACGTGGCGTCCGGTTGCGCCGGGTTCGAGCACGAAGGCCTGCTCGAGCACGTTTGAGCGTAATTCGCCGATGTTCGCGAGGCGAAAGCGATCGCCGGTGTCGGGAATCAGCATGCGCATCGCGTCATGGTGCGCGATCACCGTACCGGCGCCGTCCACGATCGCGAGTTCGCCCGACGGCGTCATGCGAAGCTGGTCCAGATGCGCAGTGAGCTGGGCGAACTCCGCGTCGAGTCCAACCACCGCCGCCTCATCCACGGTGCGGCGCGCCATCGTCACGCCCGGAACGCGGGTCGTGAAGAACAGATAGGGCTCGGTCAGGATGGTCTCACTCGTGCGCTGTGCCGCCACATACCACGGGCGCTCACGCGGATCGAATACGTAGTCAGGCAGTTCGCGCGCTTCCAGAAGCTCGTCGCCTCGTCCGAAGAAATGGTACAGACCGGTGACCCCGCCGTCGTCCTCGCGCTCGATGGTCTGGACCAGCATGTCCGCCTCCGGGGGCGCGGCGAACCGGCTTCCCAGCGCCGCAGTGTGCAGCGGCCGGAACAACACGAAGTCTCCGTTCGGATAACCCGCGTAGACGGCCTGCACGATGGCGTTGCCAGCGAGCACCTCGCGCGCCAGCGGCAACAGCGCGAGCCGCTGCTCCAGAGTCTGCGCACGGCCGAATCCGGCATGGGAGAGCAGGCGCAACTGATTGTCCGCCGGCTCGTAGATGCGTCCGATGCGCTCGTCGAGCAGGGTCGCCGCCTGCGCGATGGCCTCGTCCGTGGCGGTGGCAAGCGAGCGCTCCGCGCCGCGATAGGCGCTGAACGTGAGCGCAATGACGACGCAGCCGACCAGCACGCTCACCGCCAGACCGACCGCCAGATGCAGGGGAATGCGGAAGTTCGCGGGCAGGATGCGTCTGGGCGTACTCATCGTTTCCCCCGGCAGACAACCGACTTTGTCGACACGCCTATGGACGCGCGACCCATATGCCCGCAGCTTAATCCAGTCGCGCGCTCGCGACCATCACAAAACCCGAAAAACCGCTCAGGCCGCGGCGCGCAGACCGGCCAGGGGCGGTCGGCTCAGCATGCCGCGTGTCCCCAACCAGCCGCCGGCCACCACACCGAGCGCGGCGAGCAGCATCGCCGCAACCAGCCCGAGCGGATCGGGGACGTAGTTCATGTCGAACACGAAGCGCGCCAGCAGCCAGCCGATCGAGCCGGCGGCCAGCGCCGCGACACTGCCGGCGACCCCGCCGAGTAACGCGAACTCCGCCAGCAGTGCCTGGCGCAACTGGGCGTTGCGCGCCCCCAGGGCACGCAGCACCGCCAGTTCGAAATCACGCTCGTCGTGGGTCGATTGCAGCGCAGCGTAGAGCACGATCAACCCCGCCAGCAGCGCGAAGCCGAACACGAACTGAACGATGAGCGACAGTTTCGCGGTGATCGCTTCGACCTGGGCGAGCACGGCGGCAACGTCGATCACCGAAAGGTTGGGAAAGGCCCGCACCAGGCCAGTGGTGAATTCGTAGGCGCCCTCCTCGGGCAGATGGAATGCGCTGACCAGGCTGGTCGGATCACCGTCGAGCATGCCCGGTGCGGCCACGACGAAGAAATTCACGCGCATCGAATCC
>JACESY010000021.1 GCA_013911595.1 Azoarcus sp. | reverse complement strand
ACCAGGATGTCCAGATCCTGGCGCCACAGGCGGTGAGTGATGTCGTGGATGCGCGCGCCCACACGGCCGAACCGGTTGTCGCTGCCGACTGCAAGTTCAGCCGCCATGGTGGCGTGGTCGGCCTCGGCGCCGGCATGCGCGCCGTCCTCGCAGTCGAAGGTGATGTCAAACAGTGGGCCGAGCTCGGCCTGCAGTGCGAGCGCCTTGCGCATCAGCTTCTCGGCGCCGGCGTAGTGGTCGACCGCGGGCAGCACGGGGAAGGGCTTCTCGCCGTCAAACAGCACATCGGCGGGATGGGTTCGATCGGTCATGGGCAAGTCTCCGTCGGAGCGGGTTTCATTCTCGCCCGATTGTCGGGCAAAAAAAACGCACGGCGCACCGTGCGTTCTTGCGGGATGGAGCCGGACTCAGAGAAGGTCCTTGACGCCCTCGCGCTCTTCGAGCAGCTCGTCGAGCGTGCGCTTGATGCGCTCTTGCGAGAACTCGTCGAACTCCAGTCCCTTGACCACTTCGTATTCGCCCGCCTTGGTGATGCACGGCACGCCGAAGATGACGCCCTCGGGCACGCCGTAGCTGCCATCGGAGGGCACGCCCATCGTGACCCATTCACCGTTCGAGCCCAGCCACCAGTCGCGCATGTGGTCGATCGCGGCGTTGGCGGCGGAGGCGGCCGACGACAGGCCGCGCGCCTCGATGATGGCCGCGCCGCGCTTGCCCACCTTGGGCAGAAAGGTCTCGCGGTTCCAGGTCTCGTCGTCGATCAGGTCCTTGACCTTGTCGTTGCCCGAAGTGACGAGACGGTAATCGGCGTACATGGTCGGCGAATGGTTGCCCCACACGACCAGGTTCTTCAGCGTGGACACATCGCGGCCGCTTTTGGCGGCCAGTTGCGACAGCGCGCGGTTATGGTCCAGACGCAGCATCGCGGTGAAGTTCTTCGCGGGCACGCGGCCGTGTTTCTCGGCCGTCTTCATCGCGATATAGGCATTGGTGTTGCACGGGTTGCCGACCACCAGGATCTTGCAATCCGGGTTGGCATGCTCGCCGAGTGCGGCGCCCTGGACCGTGAAGATCTTGGCGTTTTCAGCCAGCAGGTCCTTGCGCTCCATGCCGGGACCGCGCGGACGGGCGCCGACGAGCAGGGCAACCTGCGCATCCTTGAACGCGACGTTGGGGTCGTCGCTTGCGCTCACGCCGGCGAGCAGCGGAAAGGCGCAATCCTCGAGTTCCATCATCACGCCGGTGAGCGCCTTTTGCGCTTGCGGCAGGTCGAGCAATTGCAGGATGACGGGCTGATCCTTGCCGAGCATCTCGCCACTGGCAATGCGGAACAGCAGGCTGTAGCCGATCTGGCCGGCGGCGCCGGTGACGGCCACGCGAACGGGGGATTTGCTCATTTCGATGCTCCCTGAATATGGTCGGAAGAGGCTTCGTCGGGTCCGCGGCAGCGGGGGTCGGGCCATTGCGGGCGAGTCGAATCTCGGGCGCGCTGATGGTAGTGGCTGGGGGCCGAGAAGTCAAAATGCGAAGTTGTTAATCTTATGTCTTATATAAGACAGGAGATGACAGATAGACGCATCCGGATTTTTGTGCTGAAATGCCGCGATGTCTAGCGAGTCACCTACCTTCAGCCCGCTCTACCGGCAGATCAAGGGCCTGATGATCCAGGCCCTTGAGGCCGGTGAGTGGCAGCCCGGACAGCTCATTCCGAGCGAGCAGGAGTTCGCGCTTCGCTTTGGCGTCTCGCAGGGTACGGTGCGCAAGGCAATCGATGAACTTGCGGCCGAGAACCTGCTGGTGCGCCGTCAGGGCAAGGGCACTTTCGTGGCGACGCATCAGGACCCGCGCGCGCTGTTCCGTTTCCTGCGGCTGGTTCCTGTCGAAGGCCAGCTTAGCACCCCGGAGAGCATCCCGCTGGAGTGCTGGCGGGCCAAGGCCGGCGTCGAGGCCGCGCGCATGCTGGGCCTGCGCCAGGGTGACCCGATCATGATCGTGCGGCGCCTGTTGCGTTTTGAGGGCAAGCCGGTCGTGATCGACGAGATCTATCTGTCCGGTGATCAGTTCAAGGGGTTGACGCTGGAATTGCTGCAATCCTGGACGAGTTCGCTCTACAGCCTGTTCGAGAACCGCTTCGGGGTGCGCATGATTCGCGCCAGCGAGAGCATCCGGGCGGTCGCGGCAGACCGCTCGGCCGCCGAAGCACTCAAGGTGCCCGAAGGCAAGCCATTGCTGTCGGTCGAGCGCGTAACCTATACCTATGGCGACAAGCCGGTGGAGTGGCGACGTGGCCTGTACATGACCGACGAACATTTCTATCTGAACGAACTGAACTGAACTCCGGCCGGTCCGGAGGTGAGTGAATCGCGGCCGCTGCGGCCGCAGATCGGGAGGTCGTAAGACATGTCGCAAGCAACGGCGCGCAAACGCCCGAAACATCTGGCCTTGCACCAGATACGCCTGCCCCTGCCGGGCATCGTCTCCATCCTGCATCGCGTCAGCGGTGCAGGGCTGTTCCTGTTCCTGCCCGTGCTGTTGTGGCTGTTCGATCGCAGTCTGGGCTCGGCGACGGCCTTCGACGACTACCGTGCGGTGGTGTCGAACCCGTTCATGAAACTGGTGCTGTTCGGCCTGCTGTGGGCCTATCTGCATCACTTCTGTGCGGGCATCCGCTTCCTGCTGCTCGATCTGCACATCTGGGGCGATCTGGAGCCGGCGCGCCGCAGCTCGGTCGGCGTGCTCGTCATCAGTCTGGTGCTGACCGTGGTGATCGGGGTGGCGCTATGGTGAAACGCATCGTCGTCGGCGCGCACTACGGCCTCAAGGATTGGATCGCCCAGCGCGCGACCGCCGTCTACATGGCGATCTACACGGTGATCTTCGCCATCGCCGTACTGTGCATGCCGGAGTTCTCGCACGCGGCCTGGCGTGAGTTGTTCGCGGGCGGCTTCATGGCCTTCGTGACCTTTCTGTTCTTCCTGGCGCTGTTCTATCACGCGTGGATCGGCGTTCGGGACATCTTCATGGACTACATCAAGCCTACCGGGCTGCGCCTCGCGCTGCACCTGATCGTGGCCTTCCTGCTCGTCGGCTACGCCGGCTGGGCAGCACAGATTCTCTGGAGACTGTCGGCGTGAACATCCCCAAGCACACTTTCGACGCGGTCATCGTCGGCGCCGGTGGCGCCGGCCTGCGCGCCGCGCTGCAACTGGCCGAATCCGGCCTTAAGACGGCGGTGCTGACCAAGGTCTTCCCGACGCGTTCGCACACGGTCGCGGCACAGGGCGGAGTGGCCGCCTCGCTGGGCAACTCGACCGAGGACAACTGGCACTGGCACATGTACGACACCGTCAAGGGTTCGGACTGGCTGGGTGACCAGGATGCCATCGAATTCATGTGCCGGCGCGCCAACGAAGTGGTGGTCGAGCTCGAGCACTACGGCATGCCTTTCGACCGCCTCGACAACGGCAAGATCTACCAGCGCCCCTTCGGTGGTCACTCGCAGAACTACGGCCAGACGCCGGTTTCGCGTTCCTGTGCCGCGGCCGACCGTACCGGCCACGCCATGCTGCACGCCCTGTATCAGCGCAATGTGCGCGCCAACACCCACTTCTACGTCGAATGGATGGCGCTGGACCTGATTCGCGACGCCTTCGGCAACGTGCTCGGCGTGACCGCGCTGGAAATGGAGACCGGCGAGGTCTCCATCTTCCACAGCCGCGCGACGATCTTCGCCACCGGTGGCGCCGGGCGCATCTACCACAGCTCGACCAACGCCTTCATCAACACCGGCGACGGCTGCGGCATGGCCGCGCGCGCGGGCATCCCGCTCGAGGACATGGAGTTCTGGCAGTTCCACCCGACCGGCGTGGCCGGCGCGGGCGTGCTCATCACCGAAGGCGTGCGCGGAGAGGGCGGCATCCTGCGCAACGGCAGCGGCGAGCGCTTCATGGAGCGCTACGCGCCCAACCTAAAGGATCTGGCTTCGCGCGACATCGTCTCGCGCGCCATGACCACCGAGATCAACGAAGGCCGTGGCTGCGGTCCGGACAAGGACTTCGTGCTGCTCGACATCACGCACCTGGCGCCGGAGACCATCATGAAGCGCCTGCCCGGCATCCGCGAGATCGCGATCCGCTTCGCCGGGGTCGATCCGATCCGCGAGCCGATCCCGGTGGTGCCGACCTGCCACTATCAGATGGGCGGTATCCCGACCAACTACAAGGGGCAGGTCGTGGTGCCGGCCAACGATGACCCGGCCGCGCGGGTGACCGGCTTCTATGCCGCCGGCGAATGTTCCTGTGCCTCGGTGCACGGTGCCAACCGCCTGGGCACGAACTCGCTGCTCGACCTGCTGGTGTTCGGCAAGTCGGCCGGCGAGAGCGTGGTCGAGGATATCGAGGCGGGCGACCTGCCGTTGCGCCCGCTGCCGGTCGATGCGGCCGAGCGCTCGATGGCGCGCATCGACCGTCTCGACAACCAGAAGAACGGTGAGAGCGTCTACGAGGTCGGACAGGACATGCGCCGCTCGATGCAGAAGCACGCCGGTGTGTTCCGCTTCGCCGAGCTGTTGCGCGAAGGCGTGTCGCAGATCAACGACATCGCCGAGCGCGCCCGCCATACCGAGATCGGTGACAAGTCCAAGGTCTGGAACACCGCGCGCGTCGAGGCGCTGGAGCTGGATAACCTGATCGAGGTGGCGCGCTCGACCATCGTTTCGGCCGAGGCCCGCAAGGAGTCACGCGGTGCCCACGTTCGCGACGATGCACCGGACACGCCCGAGTTTCCCAACGGACGCGACGACCACGAGTGGCTCAAGCACACGCTGTGGTACAGCGATGGCGACCGCCTCGAATACAAGCCGGTGAATCTCAAGCCGCTCAAAGAGGACACCCGCCCGATTGCGCTTGCCAAGCGCATCTACTGAGTGCCGGAGAACGACATGAGCACGACCGAACTCGCCTTCAAGATCTACCGCTACGACCCGGACCGCGACGACAAGCCGTGGATGCAGGACATCACGGTCACGCTCGAGCCGTCCGACAAGAAACTGCTCGACGCGCTGGTGCGGCTCAAGGCCAAGGATGATTCCCTGTCCTACCGCCGCTCTTGCCGCGAGGGCGTGTGCGGCTCGGACGCGATGAACATAAACGGCAAGAACGGCCTGGCGTGCATGACCGACATCGCCGACCTGAAGCAGCCCGTGGTGCTGCGTCCGCTGCCTGGGCTGCCGGTGATTCGCGACCTGATCGTCGACATGACGCAGTTCTTCAAGCAGTACCACTCGATCCGGCCCTATCTCGTCAACGACGAGCCGGCGCCCGAGCGCGAGCGCCTGCAGTCGCCGGCCGATCGCGAGGAACTCAACGGCCTGTACGAGTGCATCCTGTGCGCGTGCTGCTCGACCGCCTGTCCGTCGTTCTGGTGGAATCCGGACAAGTTCGTCGGCCCGGCGGGGCTGCTCGCCGCCTATCGTTTCATCGCCGACACGCGCGACCAGGCCACCAGCGAGCGCCTGGACAACCTGGAAGACCCGTACCGTCTGTTCCGTTGCCATTCGATCATGAACTGCGTGGACGTCTGCCCCAAGGGGCTGAACCCGACGCGGGCGATCGGCAAGATCAAGGACATGATGGTGCAGCGCGCCGTATGAAGGTCGAAAACAGCCGTCCGGCAGTCGATCGGGGCCGCATCCGATGGCAATGCCGTCGCGCCCTGCTTGAGCTCGACCTTGTTCTGGAGCGCTTTATTGAGCGACACTTCGAGGTTCTCGAAGACCAACAGTTGGCGGACCTCCAGGATTTGCTGCAGTGCGAAGACCATGATCTGTGGGCCATGGTCAATGGCAGCGCGCAATGTCCGGAAGATCGCTGGAGAAAAATCATCGCGCTGATGCAGCGGGCGTGAGCCCGGTCGTGCGGCGTCGAGACGACAATTCAGGCAAGCATAAGGGAAGGACCCATGAGCAATGAACGCATCGCAACGCTGACCGTAGATGGCAACAGCCACGAGTTTCCGGTCCTTAGCGGTACGCACGGCAATGACGTGATTGACATCCGTACCCTGGGCGGCAAGACCGGCATGTTCACGTACGACTCCGGCTTTCTGTCGACGGGTAGCTGCAAGTCGGCCATCACCTTCATCGACGGCGACAAGGGCGAACTGCTCTATCGCGGCTATCCGATCGAACAGCTTGCCGACCAGTGCAGCTTCCTCGAAGTGGCCTATCTGCTGCGCAAGGGCGAATTGCCCAACGCCAGCGAACGGGACGAGTTCGAGCGCGCGATCAAGAACCACACGATGCTGCACGATCAGCTCATGCGCTTCTACAACGGCTTTCGTCGCGACGCTCACCCGATGGCCATCATGGTCGGCATCGTCGGCGCGCTGTCGGCCTTCTACCACGACGCGATGGACTTCTCGGACGAGGAGCACCGCACGATCTCGGTGCATCGTCTGATCGCCAAGCTGCCGACCATCGTTGCGATGGCCTACAAGTACAACATGGGCCAGCAGTTCATGTTCCCGCGCAACGATCTGAACTACTCCGAGAACTTCATGCACATGATGTTCGGCACGCCGTGTGAGGAGTACAAGCCCAATCCGGTGCTGGCGAATGCGCTCGACGTGATCTTCACGCTGCATGCCGACCACGAGCAGAACGCCTCGACCTCCACCGTGCGTCTGGCCGGCTCGTCCGGCGCCAACCCGTTCGCGTGCATCTCGGCCGGCATAGCTTGCCTGTGGGGCCCGGCCCACGGCGGTGCCAACGAGGCCTGCCTGAACATGCTCGAGGAAATCGGCGACGTGTCGCGCGTCGGCGAGTACATCAAGCGCGCCAAGGACAAGGACGATTCCTTCCGCCTGATGGGCTTCGGCCACCGCGTCTACAAGAACTACGACCCGCGCGCCAAGCTGATGCGCAAGGTCTGCTACGACGTGCTGGGCGAACTCAACCTCGAGAACGACCGTCTGTTCAAGCTCGCGATGGAACTCGAGCGCATCGCGCTCGAAGACGACTTCTTCGTCGAGCGCAAGCTCTACCCGAACGTGGATTTCTATTCCGGCATCGTGCAGAAGGCCATCGGCATTCCCACCTCGATGTTCACCTGCGTGTTCGCGCTCGCGCGCACCGTGGGCTGGATCACGCAGTGGGAAGAGATGATCACCGATCCGGAGTACAAGATCGGCCGTCCGCGCCAGCTCTACGTTGGTCCGGCCCGGCGCGATATCCCGGACATGGCGCAACGGTGATGCCCATGGCGCCGGAGGCCGATGCCCTGACTCCAGCCTGATCCGGGAACGGGATGGCCGCGTCTTGCGGCTGTCCCGTTTTTGGTTGGGCCGCAGCAGGCACCCGCGAATGTTGAAGCAGCAGACCCCAGCGAGCAGGTGACAGTCATGATGAAAGAGCGCAGATCGACGTCCTACCTATTCGGCAGCAATGCCCCGTTCGTCGAGGAACTTTACGAGTCCTATCTGGCCGATCCGGCCTCGGTCTCGGACGGTTGGCGCGAGTACTTCGACAATCTCCAGGCGCAGGCCGGCGCGGCCGTGCGCGATGTCGCCCACGGCCCGGTGGTCGAGTCCTTTGCGCAGATGGCGAAGAAGCCGCGCATGCGCACGGTGTCGACCGGTGACGACGACAAGCTGCAGGTCAAGACGCTGCAGCTCATCAACGCCTACCGCTTTCTGGGCAACCGCTGGGCTAACATCGATCCGCTCAAGCGCACCGAGCGCCCCGACATACCCGAGCTCGAGCCGTCCTACTACGGCTTCACCGAGGCCGATCTGAACCGCAGCTTCAACGTCGGTTCCTTCCACGGATTCGAACGAGATCACGCGACCCTGCGCGAAATCCTCGAGGCCATCCGCCAGACCTACTGTGGCTCGATCGGCTGCGAGTACATGTATATCGCCGATATTCAGCAAAAACGCTGGATCCAGAGCCGGCTCGAGAGCATCCGCGCCACGCCCGGCTATGACGTCGAGACCAAGCGCCGCATCCTCGGTCGCGTCACCGCGGCCGAGACGCTGGAGCGCTATCTGCACACCAAGTACGTCGGCCAGAAGCGTTTCTCGCTCGAGGGCGCGGAGTCGATGATCGTCGCGATGGACGAGATCGTGCGCGTGTGCGGCAACAACGGCGCCAGGGAAATCGTCATCGGCATGGCCCACCGCGGGCGCCTCAACCTGCTCGTCAATATTCTCGGAAAGTCGCCGTCGATGCTGTTCTCCGAATTCGAGGGCAAGGCCGCGACCGATCTTTCCTCGGGTGACGTGAAGTACCACCTCGGCTTTTCCAGCGACGTCATGAGCCCCGGTGGTCCGGTGCACCTGACGCTGGCCTTCAACCCGTCGCACCTGGAGATCATCAATCCGGTGGTTGCCGGTTCAGTGTATGCGCGCCAGTTCCGTCGCGAAGACGCGGACAAGAAGGAGGTCGTCGGCATACTCATCCACGGCGACGCGGCGGTGGCCGGGCAGGGCGTCAATCAGGAGATGCTCAACTTCTCGCAGACGCGCGGCTACGGCACCGGCGGCACAGTGCACATCGTCGCCAACAACCAGATCGGCTTCACCACGTCGGACCCGCGCGACACGCGCTCCTCGCTGTACTGCACCGACATCTTCAAGATGGTCGAGGCCCCGATCTTCCATGTGAACGGTGACGACCCGGAAGCGGTGGCGCTGGTCACGCAGCTTGCGGTGGATTTTCGCAACGAGTTCAAGAAGGATGTCGTCGTCGACATCGTGTGCTTCCGCAAGCTCGGCCACAACGAGCAGGACGAGCCGATGGTCACGCAGCCGCTGATGTACCGCAAGATCGCCTCGCATCCGGGCGCGCGCAAGATCTACGCCGATCGCCTGGTCGCCGAGGGTTCCATCGAGGCCGACGAGCCGGACGCGATCATCCGCGACTACCGTGACCATCTCGATCGTGGCGAACTGCTCTACAACCCCGTGCTGTCGGGCTTTTCCAGCAAGTACGCAGTCGACTGGACGCCCTTCCTGAATCAGCCCTACACCGACGAGGCCGACACCGCCATTCCGTTGGCCGAGGCGCAGCGCCTGGCCGAGCGCCTGACCGCGATCCCCGAGGGCTTGGAGGTGCATTCGCGCGTCGACAAGATTCTCAAGGATCGTGCCGCGATGGGGCGTGGCGAGCTGCCACTGGACTGGGGCATGGGCGAGAACCTCGCCTACGCTTCGCTGCTCGCGCAGGGCTTCGGCGTGCGCCTGTCAGGCGAGGATGTGGGGCGGGGCACCTTCTTCCACCGCCATGCGGTGATCCACGATCAGCGGCGCGAACGCTGGAACGACGGTAGCTGGATTCCGCTCGAGGGTGTGCGCGAGGGGCAGGGCATCTTCCAGTGCTATGACTCGGTGCTGTCCGAGGAAGGCGTGTTGGCCTTCGAATACGGCTACGCCACCGCCGAGCCCAACCAGCTCGTGGTGTGGGAGGCGCAGTTCGGTGACTTCGTCAACGGCGCGCAAGTCGTGCTCGACCAGTTCATCAGTTCCGGCGAATCCAAGTGGGGACGGCTGTGCGGCCTCACGCTGCTGCTGCCTCATGGTTACGAAGGACAGGGGCCGGAGCACTCGTCGGCGCGTCTGGAGCGGCTGATGAACAACGCCGCCGAGGACAACTGGCAGATCTGCGTACCGACCACGCCGGCACAGGTGTTCCACGTGCTGCGCCGGCAAATGCTGCGCAAGGTGCGCAAGCCGCTGGTCATCATTTCGCCCAAATCGCTGCTGCGCCACAAGGAGGCCGTGTCCTCGCTCGAGGATCTCGTCGAGGGTGGCTTCCAGACGGTGATCGGCGAGACCGAGGCGCTCGACGAGAGCAAGGTCAAGCGCGTCGTGCTGTGCCAGGGAAAGATCTACTACGAACTGCTCTCCCATCGCCGCGAGCAGGGCATCACCGACACCGCGCTGGTGCGCCTGGAGCAGCTCTATCCGTTCCCGGCGGAGGCGGCAGGCGCGGCACTCGACCGCTTCCCGAACGCCAAGGAATTCGTCTGGTGCCAGGAAGAGCCGCGCAACCAGGGCGCCTGGTACTGGCTTGCCTCACGCCAGCACCTGGCCAACGTCATCGGCCCCAAGCGCAAGCTGCTGCTGGTGTCGCGTCCGGGTTCGGCCTCGCCCGCAGTGGGCTATTTCGCCAAGCACAGCATGCAGCAGAAGACCGTCATCGAAAACGCTTTCGGTCCGATCAAGGACTGACCCAACCCGCACGGGGAACAGAACAGGCAACAGGGAGAACACTCCATGCTGATTGAAGTGAAGGTGCCGCAACTGTCCGAATCGGTGTCCGAAGCGACACTGGTGACGTGGCACAAGAAGGAAGGTGACGCGGTCTCGCGTGACGAGAACCTCATCGACATCGAGACCGACAAGGTCGTGCTCGAAACACCCGCGCCCGGTGACGGCGTGATCGTGAAGATCGTCAAGGGTGACGGTGAGACGGTCGCCTCGGGCGAGCTGATTGCGCAGATCGACACCGAGGCCAAGGGCGCGGGCGGCAAGAAGGAAGAAGCGCCGGCGGACGACGGCAAGAAGGAAAAGGCCGCGCCCGCGCCGGCCGCCGCCTCGTCTTCCGCCTCTTCGGGCAGTGCCAGCCCGGCCGCGCGCAAGATCCTCGAGGAGAAGGGCATGTCGGCCGACGAGGTGTCGGGCTCCGGGCGCGGCGGTCGCGTGACCAAGCAGGACGCGGTGTCCGCCGACAAGCGTGAGGCACAGGCCGAGCCGGCCGAGACCAAGGCCGGCGCGAGCGCCACCTCGCGCAGCATCGAGCGCGACGCCGCCGACCGCCCCGAAGAGCGCGTGCCGATGACGCGATTGCGTGCGCGCATCGCCGAGCGCCTGATCCAGTCCAAGAACGAGAACGCCATCCTGACGACCTTCAACGAGGTCAACATGGCGCCGGTCATGGACATGCGCAAGAAGTACGGCGAGCGCTTCGAAAAGGCCCACGGTGTGCGCCTGGGCTTCATGGGTTTCTTCGTCAAGGCGGTGGTCGCCGCGCTCAAGAAGTACCCCATCGTCAACGCCTCGGTCGACGGCAGCGACATCGTCTATCACGGCTACATCGACGTCGGTATCGCCGTGGGCAGCCCGCGTGGCTTGGTCGTGCCCATCATCCGCGACGCCGACCTGCTGTCGATCGCCGACATCGAGAAGAAGATCGGCGAGTTCGGCGCCAAGGCCAAGGACGGCAAGCTCACGATGGAAGAGCTCACCGGCGGCACCATCTCGATCTCCAACGGCGGGGTATTCGGCTCGATGCTGTCGACGCCCATCATCAACCCGCCCCAGTCGGCCATCCTCGGTATTCACGCCACCAAGGATCGCCCGGTGGTCGAGAACGGCGAGATCGTGATCCGCCCGATCAACTATCTCGCGCTGTCCTACGACCACCGCATCATCGACGGCCGCGAGGCCGTGCTGAGCCTGGTCGCGATCAAGGAGGCGCTGGAAGACCCGGCGCGCCTGATCCTCGACCTGTAACCGACGCGCGCGTGGCTGCGGGTGATCCCCGCCGGCCGCGCGCTGCTCCCATCCGAACGGAGACGAACACCGATGTCCACCCGAGAATTCGACGTACTCGTGATCGGCGGCGGGCCGGGCGGCTATGTCGCGGCCATTCGCGCCGCCCAGCTTGGATACAAGAGCGCCTGCTGCGAGTCTGAAGCCTATGCCGACCCCAAGGGTGAGCCGCGCCTGGGCGGCACCTGCCTGAACGTCGGCTGCATCCCGTCCAAGGCGCTGTTGCACACCTCGCATTTGTTCGAGGAGGCGGGCCACGGCTTCGCCGACCAGGGCATCGTCGTCGGCAAGCCCAGGATTGACGTGGCGAAGATGCTCGAGCGCAAGAACAACATCGTCGACCAACTCACCGGCGGCATCAAGGGCCTGTTCAAGAAGAACAAGGTCACCTTCATTGCCGGCCACGGGCGCTTCGTCAAGCGTGACGGCGAGCGCTGGCTGATCAAGGTCGGCGAGGAGGAAGTGCTCGCGGGCCAGGTCGTCGTCGCCACCGGCTCCAAGCCGCGCCATCTGCCCGGCATTGAGGTCGACAACAAGACCGTCTGCGACAACGTCGGCGCGCTTGATCTGGAGAGTGTGCCCAAGAAGCTGGCCGTGATCGGCGCCGGCGTGATCGGCCTGGAGATGGGCTCGGTGTGGCGCCGCCTCGGTTCCGAAGTCACCGTACTCGAAGCCCTGCCGGATTTCCTCGGCGCGGCGGACGTAGACGTCGGCAAGGAAGCGCTGAAGGTCTTCACCAAGCAGGGTCTAGACATCCGCATGGGCTGCAAGATCGGCGAGGTCAAGAAGACGCGCAGCGGTGTGTCCATCGAATACACGGACAAGGACGGCAAGTCCCAGAAGCTCGCCGCCGACCGCCTGATCGTGTCGGTTGGCCGCGTGCCCAACACCGACGGCCTGGACGCCGACCGCGTAGGCCTAAAGCTCGATGATCGCGGCTTCGTCGAGGTCGACGAGTACTGCGCCAGTTCGCTGCCCGGCGTGTGGGCGGTGGGCGACGTGGTACGCGGGCCCATGCTCGCCCACAAGGCGATGGAAGAGGGCGTCATGGTCGCCGAACGCATCGACGGCCAGGCCGGCCACTGCAATCTCGACACCGTGCCGTGGGTGATCTACACCGCCCCCGAGATCGCCTGGGTCGGTCGCACCGAGCAGCAGTTGAAGAAGGACGGCGTCAAATACCGCGCCGGCAAGATCCCCTTCGCCTTCAACGGCCGCGCCATGGGCATGGCCGCCCCCGAAGGCTTCGCCAAGATCCTCGCCGATGCCGACACCGACCGCATCCTCGGCGTACACATCGTCGGCGCGAATGCCTCCGAACTGATCGCCGAGGCCGTCGTCGCGATGGAGTTCGACGCCGCAGCCGAAGACCTCGCCCGCATCTGCCACGCCCACCCGACCATGTCGGAAGTGGTGCACGAAGCCGCGCTGGCCGTCGACAAGCGGCCGCTGCACTTCTAGGCTCCCACGGCCCGCCGCGCGCGGGCCGTGTCTTACCCATGCCCGAATCCGCTTCCGGCGCCATCACCGCCGCCTACCAGGCCGCGCTCGCCGAGCGCGGCTTTACTGCCGATCCCTCGCAGCAGGCTGCGATTACGCGGCTGCAGCGCATGGCCGACGAACTGGCCGCGCCCGCTGCCGGTTTCCTGAGCCGACTGTTCAGCAAGCCTGAGCCGCCGCGTAGCGTCTATCTGTGGGGCGGAGTAGGGCGGGGCAAAAGCTTCGTCATGGACCGCTTCCTCGAGGCCGTGCCGGAGCCGAAGAAGCGCCGCGTGCATTTCCACGCCTTCATGCAGGAAGTGCAGAACGACCTGCGCCGCCTGAACAACGCGCCCGATCCGCTCGCGAGAGTGGTGGAACGCATCGCGGGTGAAACGCGATTGTTCTGCTTCGACGAATTCCATGTGTCCGACATCGCCGATGCGATGATCCTGGGCCGTCTGCTCGAATCGCTGCTCGATGCCGGTGTGGTCTTCGTGATGACCTCCAACTACCCGCCCGACGGCCTCTACCCGCACGGCCTGCAACGCCAGCGCTTCATCCCCACCATCGAACTGATGAAACGCCGCTTCGACATCCTCGAAGTCGACGCCGGCACCGACTACCGCCTGCGCGCGCTCGTCGACATGCAGACCTGGATCGTTCCCGCCGACGCCGCCGCCGAAGCGCGCCTCGCCGACGACTTCGCACGCCTCGCCCAGCAGCCCCCGCAGCCCGGCGAAATCGAAGTGCTCGACCACATCTTCCCGGTGTGTGCGCGCGCCTGCGGCGTCATCTGGTTCGACTTCGTCACCCTGTGCGACGGCCCGCGCTCACAGAACGATTATCTCGAGATCGCCCGCGAACACCACACCCTTCTGCTCTCCGCCGTCCCCCGCCTGACCCCCGCCGAAGCCTCCGCCGCGCGCCGCTTCACCTGGCTCATCGACGTGCTCTACGACTGCCGCGTCAACCTCGTCGTCAGCGCCGAGGTCGAGGCGCAGGAGGTGTATGTCGAGGGACAGAACGCGCATGAGTTTGCGCGGACGGTGAGTCGCTTGATAGAAATGCGGGGAAGGGAGTATCTGGCGGAGGCACACAGGGCGTAGGCTCCAGTACCGTAGATAGCGATGCCGCCCGTCAAGCCCCGCTCAGCTATAGGTCGTGATGTGCCGCAGGCAAATTGCGACATCACCGGCAGTCGTCGTAGCGTTCGTAGGCCGGACTAGCGCAATTCGTCTCATTTTCCGACTGATCTTCCCGCCACAAGGGGCTTTCGATATGCTGGTTGCAAATGAGTTATACGTTAGCTGTGATGTCTATGTGCCACTCTTCCGGCTACAGCAAAGTTGGGCGTCATGAAGCGACCGTCTGCTTCCTCTGACCATCTCGAATGGGAGTTGCTCGTTGGGCGTGCCCTTCTCAGGTTTGGAGATATCGAGTACGTATCTGTCCGGTGCTTAGACGTGATACCGGACGAGAGGATTTTTGAGTCCACGTCGAGATTGGACTTCTCACGCAGAGTTGAGATCCTACTCGAAATCCTCAGCAACCGAAAAGAATTAACTCCGCCACTGTGTAAGCTTATGGACGGATTCAAACGCGCTAAAGAACTTGCTAGGACAAGAAACTTAGTGGCTCACAATCCCCTCATGCTAAACCTCTACGTGAATCACGAGACCCAAGAGTCGGCTGCAACATATCGGATTGATTCAAATCGTTCAGTGAAGAATTCCATAACGCTAGAAGAGCTAAAAGAATTTTCGGCCGAAGTTGATGATCTTGCTGCTACGATTTGGTTGGAGTTTGGGAATGTCGCCGGAGATGATGGTCAAGCATGGAAAGAATTTAATTACATTCCAATTCCGTGATGCCCGCCCATCGTTCGCTCAGGCCTTGCGTTCCCGGCCGCGCGTCAGGTTGCCCCAACGTTAGTCGCGTTGGTGGATTTGCATATAAACGGCTGAGTATATTGGATAGCATGATCCGGGCCTCATGTTGCGCGCTCAAGCGCTGAAGGTGATCAAAATGAATGGTGAGGAAGATTTATACCTTCTCTTTTCAATCTATGTGGCGTATGTTGTTTTTTCTGGAATTTTGGGGCTTGTCCAGTCTAATGCGCTTAAGGCTGGTCCAGAAGCGCTGTCCGCAATTGAATGGAAAATGTGGTGCGATAATACTCCGCTCGCCGCCACTTTGAGCTTCCTTTCCCTTGCGGCGCGTTTGAATGGGATCGGGTATCTTGTCTACCTAGTTTTTATGTTTGATTGGTTTGTGCCACTACTGTTCTTTGTCGGCTCGCTTGCTATTGCATTCACTGTTATTTCCGTGCTTAGGATGACCGTAGGGCTTTTGGTTCCTTCTTTTTTGTCGTTTGTGGTCATTCCCGTTGCTGGCGTATCTCTTTGGCTAATGACATAACCGGCGCTAGGTGCATTAGCCGTGGCTCGCGTAGGTCGGATTAGCACAGCGTAATCCGCCGGATGTTCTTCGTTTATTGCGCCCTACGATACGGCGGCTTGCTACCATTGCGTGTTTCCTGCGACCTCACCACCCTCCCATGACCGACCTTGCCCATGCCTTCTCGCCCGACGGGCCACTTGCCCGTGCGATCAACGGGTTTCGGGCACGGCCTCAGCAGGTGGAGATGGCGGAGCGCATCGAGGCGGCGCTCAAGGACTATGGTGTGCTGGTGGCCGAAGCCGGTACGGGTACGGGCAAGACTTTCGCGTATCTGGTGCCGGCGCTGTTGGCCGGGGGCAAGGTGATTGTCTCCACGGGTACCAAGACGCTGCAGGACCAGCTCTTCAAGCGTGACCTGCCGACGGTGCGCGATGCGTTGAAGGTGCCGGTGCGCATGGCGCTGCTGAAGGGGCGGGCGAACTACGTGTGTCCGTATCACCTGGAGCGCAACGCCAAGGACGGGCGCTTCCAGAGCGCGCAGGACGCGGCGGATCTGCGCAAGATCGTGCGTTTCGCGAAGATCACGAACAGCGGTGACCGGGCCGAGTGCACGGACGTGCGCGAGGATTCGCCGGCGTGGATCGCGGCGACTTCGACGCGTGACAACTGCCTGGGGCAGGAATGCCCCAACGTGAAGGACTGCTTCGTGATGGCCGCGAGGCGCGAGGCCATGGATGCGGACGTGGTGGTCGTGAACCACCACCTGTTCTTCGCCGACGTGATGCTGCGTGACGTTGGAATGGGCGAGCTGCTGCCCACGTGCAATGCGGTGATCTTCGACGAGGCGCACCAGTTGCCGGAGACGGCCAGCCTGTTCTTTGGCGAGAGCGTGTCGACGGCGCAGTTGCTGGAACTGGCGCGCGATACGCGCTCGGAGACGGTGGCTGCGGCGCCCGACTGCCGCGAGCTGATCGATGCCGCGCGCTCAGTCGAAAAGGCCGCGCGTGACCTGCGCCTGGCTTTCGGCGCTGAGAGTGCGCGCATGGCCTACAGCCAAGCGGTGGCGCGTGACGGTTTCGCCGACGCGATCGAAGGCGTCGAGAGTGCGTTGGCGGCCTTCGAGGGCATGCTGGAGGCCCAGGCAGAGCGCTCCGAGGGGCTGGGCAACTGTCTGCGCCGCACCGAGGAGATGCGAGCGCGACTGGCGCGCTGGCAGGCGCCGGAAGATGCCGAGATGATCCGCTGGGTCGAGGTGTTCTCCCAGGCGGTTTCGCTCAACGCCACGCCGCTGCATGTCGCCGGTGTGTTCAAGCGCCAGCTCGAAGGGCAGTTGCGCGCGTGGATCTTCACCTCGGCCACGCTCGCGGTGGGCAACGATTTCTCGCACTACTGCAACGAGATGGGCCTGTCGTGGCTGGAGAAACCGCCGGTCACGGCGGTGTGGGGCAGCCCCTTCGATTACGCCGAGCAGGCCATGCTCTACGCACCCTCCGGCATGCCCGACCCCAATCACCCGGACTACGCCGACGCGGTCGCGGCGACCGCGCTGCCGCTGATCCGTGCCGCGCGAGGGCGCGCCTTCGTGTTGTGCACCTCGCTGCGCGCGATGCGTCGCGTGCACGCGCTGATTGGCGAAGGTCTCGCGGCCGGGAATGAGGCGCTGCCGCTGCTGCTGCAGGGCGAGGGCTCGCGCACGGAATTGCTGGCGCGTTTCCGCATGCTCGGCAATGCGGTACTGGTGGCCAGCCAGAGCTTCTGGGAAGGGGTGGACGTGCCGGGTGACGCGCTCAGTCTGGTGGTCATCGACCGCCTGCCGTTCGCGCCGCCGGACGACCCGGTGCTGGCCGCGCGTATCGAGTCGCTGCGCAAGGCCGGCCACAACCCCTTCATGCGCTACCAGTTGCCGCGCGCGGTGATCAGCATGAAGCAGGGCGCAGGGCGGCTGATCCGCAGCGAGACTGACCGCGGGCTGCTGTGCGTGTGCGACCCGCGCATGGTCGGCAAGCCCTACGGCAAGATGGTGTGGCGCAGCCTGCCGCCGATGGGGCGCACGCGCGACGAGGCCGAGGCTGTGGCCTGGCTGGAAGCGCTGTCGCCGCCGGTGGTGCGCGACGCCTCGGCCGCCTAGGGGTTATTCCGTCTTACGGCAGCGACCCTGTCGGGTTCATGCTTTCTCCGTGTCGCCGGATGTCCGCCGCAGAAGCGGGCCGACGCGGCATCGTCGTCAGGGAGGAGAGAGCATGGATACAGGAATCATGCGGCGGCTCGCGTGCGCAACCGCGTTGTGCGCGGCGCTCGCTGTGTTGGCGACAGCGCCGGTCGCTGCCGCCGGTCAGCCGTCGTCGGGCACCGATTTTTCCGAGCGCATCGATCAGGACATCGGCGCGGTGCTGGGCCGTCATGGTCTGGGGCTGGACGAGTCGGGCGTCAATTCGTGGTTCACGCTGCGTACCGGGGTCGATCTGGTCGGCATCGGCGAGGTCTTCTATCTGTTGGAGCTGCACCGCGTCGACGAGGTGCCGATGGCTGCACGCATGGAGATCATCGAGTACTGCATGCGCCTGCACGCCGAGCATGGCGTGTCCTTTCTGCGTCTGCAGATGCGCTCCGGCCCTCGGCAGGCGACCTTGCTGCCGCCGCGGCCGGCATTCGAAATGGCGATCGGCAGCCTGTACTGACCGGGTTCGGGCTGTTCAGCCGGCCGACGCTGCCTCGGCGGCGACCACGCAGTTGCGTCCCTGTCCCTTGGCGCGGTAGAGCGCCTCGTCGGCATTGCGCAGCAGTTGGTCGAGGTCGTTCGCATCGTCGC
This sequence comes from Azoarcus sp., assembly GCA_013911595.1. GTDB lineage: Bacteria > Pseudomonadota > Gammaproteobacteria > Burkholderiales > Rhodocyclaceae > Pseudazoarcus. Next base: position 11,814 of record JACESY010000021.1, on the reverse strand, counting down.
CCAGTGTGCTCAGGCCGAGGCTTGCCGTGATCGCGACCGGCTGCTGCTGGGGGTTCTGCATGCACATCCCGGCGACGGCCTCGCGCACGCGCTCGGCCACGCGCAGCGCGTCTTCGGCGTCGGTGTCGGGCAACAGCAGCACGAACTCCTCGCCGCCAAAGCGCGCCAGCGTGTCGGATGGACGCAGCACGCGCGAGACGACTTCGCACATCCCGATCAGCACGGTGTCGCCGAAGGCGTGGCCGAAGCGGTCGTTGATGTGCTTGAAGCGATCCAGATCGAGCATCGCCAGCGACAGCGCCCGACCTCCGCGCTTCGAACGCGAGATTTCCTGTTTGGCGCGTTCGAGCAGGTAGCGCCGATTGTGGATGCCGGTGAGCGAATCGGTGGTCGCGAGGCGTTCGAGATCGGCCGTGCGCTCGGCGACACGGCGTTCCAGTTGTGCGTTCTGTGCGGCCAGCGCCTCGCGTGCTTCGAACAGTTCGCGCTGGGCGGCGATCAGGTCGGTGATGTCGTGCTCGATCGCGACATAGTGCGTGGCCTTGTCGCCTCCGTCATGGATTGGGGTGAGCAGCATGCGCGCCCAGCCATCGCGGCCGTCGCTGTCGCGCACATGCACGATCTCGCGCGCGGTGCGTCCGTCGGCGATTGCACCGCGCATGCGGGCGACGGCCTCGGCGTCGCGTGCATCATTGTCGAGGAAGTCGTTGCCGTCGCGGCTGTAGCGTCGGTTGGCGAACACGCGCTGCGGCGTGCCCGTGCGCACGTCGGCGATGGCGATGCCTTCGTCGGAGGCGTCGATGGCGCGGGCGAACAGGCGCAGGCGGTCGCCGCGACGCCGCGCCTCGTGCAGCAGGGCGGCCATCACGAAGCCGGAAAGGGCGGTGAGCATCACGAACTCCTGCACCAGCAGGATCGCGCGGCTGCCGCCCAGGCTGGCGTAGGGGCCGAGCCCGTTGACGCTCGCCGATACCGCGACCAGCGCGACCGTGAAGCCGGCCCAGGTCGCGCCGGAAACGCCGAAGCGCGCGGCGATGCCGAGCATCAGTGGCACGATCAGGATGGGACTGACGACGATCTGTTCGGGCGAGCCGATGCGCTGCAAGAAGATCGTTGCGGTCACCACGGCCATGCCGCCGACCACCGCCACGCCCTGCCAGGAACGCAGGCTGGCCGAGTTGTCGGTCCGTTGTCGTGAGGACCACAGGGCGTGCAGAGCCGGGGTCAGGACCAGCAGGCCGGTCGCGTCACCCAGCCACCAAGCGAGCCAGCCGGACCAGAACTTGTGCAGATCGGGGTCGGGCGCGGCATGGATGGCGGAGCCCACCAGCGCCGCCAGTCCCGGAGCGATCAGCAGCGCGATGATGCCGAAGCTCGCCACGTGGCGACCGCGCTCGAGCGAGAACGCTCGCCCGTGAAGGCGCCGCAGCATCGCGGCGGCGAGCAGCACCTCGCAAAGATTGACGACGCCGAAGCCCAGCGCCGCCTGGATGCTGATCAGTCCCCAGTCGGCGGCCAGTTCGCCGGGAATCACCGCGCCGAGCATCCATGGCCAACGACGCACGTCCGAGACCAGCAGCGCCGACAGGATCACCGCGTTGGGCAGCCACAGCAGGGATACGCCGCCGGGGGTGATCGTCAGGTGGACAGAGATCCTCGCCGCGACGAAATAGAGAATGCACAGGATGAGCGCTTGCAGTGCAGGGGAATGCACGCCCCAGATCGCATCGTCGGGGGCGGTTTTCGCGTCACCGGGGGTGTCGTCGTCGGCGGCGGGAGGGCTGGCGGTCATCGTGTCGGGCAACCCGGGCAATCGGGCCGAAATGGGCGGATGGGGGCATTATGTCGAGCCCCGCACGCATGGGGCAAGCGCGCCGTGCATGTACGAACGATCGCCCGCCGTGGCGGAAATTCCTGTATAGTCGCGCACTTGCCTCACACCTGCCAATCAGTGTGGGCGCATCTCCTTCATTCAGGCCGGCAGCGACTCGCCGCCAGCCCATTCCCCCGCCAGCCTTCGATTGGTGTCGCCGCAAGCGCGACAGGCCGTCGCTGGAGCTTTCACTGCATGACGAATCAAACCGAATTCACCGGTCTCGGACTGGCCGCGCCCCTATTGCGTGCGATTTCCGAGGCGGGCTACACCACGCCGACGCCGATCCAGGCGCAGGCCATTCCGCTGGTGCTGGCCGGAGGCGACCTGCTTGCCGCCGCGCAGACCGGCACCGGCAAGACCGCCGGCTTCGTGCTGCCGGTACTGCACCGCCTGCTCGAGAAGCCCGCTGCCAACCCCAAGGCCGGCCGCCCGCGCTGCCTGATTCTGACCCCGACGCGTGAGCTTGCCGCGCAGGTCGAGGAATCCGTGCAGACCTACGGCAAACACGTCGATCTGACTTCGATGGTGATGTTCGGCGGTGTCGGCATCAACCCGCAGATCCAGGCTCTGCGCCGCCGCGTCGACCTGCTGGTGGCCACGCCCGGCCGGCTGCTCGATCACATCGGCCAGAAGACGCTGGACCTGTCCGGCGTCGAGATTCTGGTGCTCGACGAAGCCGACCGCATGCTTGACATGGGCTTCATCCGCGACATCCGCAAGGTGCTCGCGCTGCTACCCAAGCAACGCCAGAACCTGCTGTTCTCTGCGACTTTCTCGGACGAGATCCGTCAGCTCGCCAACGGCCTGTTGAACAACCCCGGTTGTGTCGAAGTCGCCCGCCGCAACACCGCCTCCGAGCTGGTCGACCAGTCGGTCTACATGGTCGGACAGAAGCAGAAACGCGAACTGCTGGCATGGCTGATCCGCGAGAACAGCTGGGAGCAGGTGCTGGTGTTCACGCGCACCAAGCATGGCGCCAACAAGCTTGCCGAATATCTGGGCAAGAACGGCATTCCGTCGGCCGCGATCCACGGCAACAAGAGCCAGTCGGCGCGCACGCGCGCGCTCGGTGACTTCAAGGACGGCAGCCTGCCGGTGCTGGTCGCGACCGACATCGCCGCGCGCGGTCTGGACATCGACCAGTTGCCGCAGGTGGTCAACTTCGAACTGCCCAACGTCGCCGAAGACTATGTGCACCGCATCGGCCGTACCGGCCGTGCCGGCTCCACGGGTGCCGCGGTATCGCTGGTCGATGGCGAGGAAACCCGCCTGCTGGCCGGCATCGAGCGCCTGATTAAGCGCCGCATCGAGCGCGCAGAGGCCACCGGCTTCGTGCCGGCCGCACCGGGCACGCATGTTGAAGTGTCCGACGCGCGCCCGCCGCGTCCCGGCCCGCGCACCCACGGTCGTCCCGGCCAGAGCCAGCCGCGTGGTGGTCAGAACGCCGGGCGTCGTGCCGGTGGTGGTGGCAACGGGCAGCCGCGAGGCAATGGCGGTAACGCCGGCCGTGGCGACGGTGCCCGTCGTCCGCGCAATGCATCGGGTCCGCGCGGCTGAGTTTGATCTTGCCGCGCAAATGAAACAGGGCGCCCCGCGGGGCGCTTTTTTTTCGGCCAGTTGCAGGTCACGAAGAATGCGGCTTTGAAACGTAACCGTCATTGGCCCGTAACGCCGGCTACCGAGAATCGCTCCTGCCATCAACCGGAGAGATGCTCATGAACAAGCTGAAATTCGCCGTTGCCATCCTGGCTTCCTCCATCGCGCTGGGTGCCTGTGCTACCTCGGGCGGTGGCAAGGACCCGTACGCGAAGAAGGGCTTCTTTACTCACGTGCATGACAATCGTCTGTGGGTGCTGAAGGAAGGCGACAAGGACATTGCGACCGTGTCGAAGAACGGTGAACCGAAAGAGGTCGTCACGCGCATCGCGGCCGGCCCGAACAACATGACGATCAAGTCCAACGATTCGTCGGTGATCGACGCCTATCTGGCGAAGTAATCGCGGTGAGCGGGAATGCAAAGGGCGCCTCACGAGGGCGCCCTTTGCGTTGCAGTCGACGTTCGACTAGACGCCCTGTTTGAGACTGGCGGCGATGAAGTCGTCCAGGTCACCGTCGAGCACGGCCTGGGTGTTGCCGACCTCGAAGTTGGTTCGCAGGTCCTTGATGCGCGACTGGTCGAGCACGTAGGAGCGGATCTGGTGACCCCAGCCGATGTCGCTCTTGGAATCTTCCAGCGCCTGCTGTTCGGTCTGGCGCTTGCGCAACTCCTGCTCGTACAGCCGCGCCTTGAGCATGGCCAGCGCGGCGGCACGGTTCTTGTGCTGTGAGCGGTCGTTCTGGCACTGCACGACGATGCCGGAAGGCTCGTGCGTGATGCGTATCGCCGAGTCGGTCTTGTTGATGTGCTGGCCGCCCGCGCCGGAGGCGCGGTAGGTGTCGATGCGCAGATCGGCCGGATTGATCTCGATCTGGATCGAATCGTCGACTTCCGGATACACGAACACCGAGCAGAAGCTGGTGTGGCGCCGCGCGTTCGAATCGAACGGGCTCTTGCGCACCAGACGGTGAATGCCGGTCTCGGTGCGCAGAAAGCCGTAGGCGTGGTCGCCATCGACCTTGATCGTGGCGCTCTTGATGCCGGCCACCTCGCCCTCGGATTCCTCGAGCAGTTCGGTGGTGAAGCCCTTGCGCTCGCAGTAACGCAGATACATGCGCTCGAGCATGCCGGCCCAGTCCTGCGCCTCGGTGCCGCCGGCGCCGGACTGGATCTCGACGAAGCAGGAGTTGGGATCCATCGGGTTGGAGAACATGCGGCGGAACTCGAGCGAGTGCACCTTGGCGCCCATGGTCGCCAGGTCGGTCTCGACCGCGCCTATGGTGTCCTCGTCATCCTCGGCCTCGGCCAGTTCGAACAGCTCCTTGAGGTCGCGCGACATGCTTGCGATCTCGTCGAGCACGAGCACGACGTCTTCGAGCTGGCGTTTTTCCTTGCCCAGTTCCTGCGCGCGATCGGGATCGTTCCAGACCGCGGGATCCTCGAGCGCGAGGTTCAGCTCGCGCAGCTTGGTTGCCTTCTCATCGTAGTCAAAGATACCTCCGCAGTTCCGCCCCGCGATCCGCGAGGTCGGTGAGTTTCTCGGCGAGGGCGTTGATGCGTTCTGCTTCCATCGTGTCTTCTTCGCTTGTTTTGCAGACCGACGAGTATACCGGCAGCGGCCGGTGCGAAGCGAATATGGCGTGACCCGATGAAAAACGGCCGGGCAGCGCCGGCCGTTTGCGCAAAGGGCGTGGTGCGTCTCAGAACTTGTAGCCGAGGCCGACCATGAACACCCACGGGTCGATGTCGACGTCGACCTTGACCGGGGCGCCGCCGAGCCTGGCGCGCGCGGTGGTGTCGATGTCGAGGTGCCACACCGAGACGTTGAACAGCAGGCGGTCGTTGATCATGTAGTCGGAGCCGACCTGCAGGGCCAGGCCCCAGGAATCGCTCAGGCTCAGGCCGGAGAAGCCATTGGCCTTCTGCGCGCCGCTGAGCTTCTCGTCGAAGAAGGTGGTGTAGTTGATGCCGGCGCCCACATACGGCTGCCAGCGCGAATCCGAAGGCATCGGGTAGTACTGCAGGGTGAGCGTCGGCGGCAGGTGCTTGACCTGGGCGAACTTGCCATCGAAGCCGCTGGCGCCGAGCGCGGCGTCGACGCCGCCGATGCCCACACGATGGCTGAACGGGGTCGCCGCGAGCAGTTCCACGCCGATGTGGTCGGTGAGCTTGTAGGCGAGGGTCAGGCCGAGCTGGGTGTCGCTGTCGACCGTGGCCTTGGTACCGGCCACGGCGGCGCCGCCAACCTTGATGCTGGAGCTGCTGTCATCCGGGGCGACATGGGCCGCGCCGGCGCGGACGATGAAACTGCCGGCCTCGTGGGCTAGGGCGGGCGTGGCGGCGGCCAGTGCCGCGGCGAGAACAAGAAGCTTCTTCATGGAGACTTTCCAACTGGGTTGCGGGAAAGCCCATCGTATTCATGTGGTTTTTTGCGGTACTGATCCAGATCAAACACGCGCCCGATTCAGGCCGGCTCGATATGCTCGAACATCAGTTGCAGGCTGGTCACGCCGTTGTATTCGTTGGCCGACAGACGATAGGCGGCGTGGATCTGTGCCGGTGCGGAATCGGCGAAGTTGAACTGGATGGCGTCGAAGCGCTGGCCGTTCTTCGACACTTGCAGCTTGAGGTGTTTTTCCTTGAGCAGGCGCTGGTTCTCGACGCGGAATACGTCGCTGAACACCGGCGCCGGGAAGCCGTGGCCCCACACGTCCTGCTCGAGCAGGCGCGCCGCGTCCAGGCTCATCCAGGCCGATTCCAGCCCGCCGTCGGTGGCGATGCGGCGCGTGATGTCGGTGTCGCCGAGCAGCTCCTGCACTACATCCTCGAACACCGCGGTGAATTCGGCGTGGTCGGTCTCGCGGATGGTCACGCCGGCCGCGGCCGCGTGGCCGCCGAAACGCAGCAGCAGCTCGGGCCGGCGCTTGCTCACAAGATCGAGCGCATCGCGCAGGTGCAGATCGGGAATTGAGCGCCCGGAGCCCTTGAGCTCGCCGTCATTACCGCGTGCGAAGGCGAAGGTGGGGCGGTTGAGGCGTTCCTTGATGCGCCCGGCGACGATGCCGATCACGCCCTGGTGCCAGTCCGATTCATACAGGCTGACCGACAGCGTGTTGCCGGGGTCGAAATCCATCAGCCGCGCCAGCGCGTCTTCCTGCATGCCTTGCTCGATGTCGCGCCGCTCGCGGTTAAGGCGGTCGAGATCCTGCGCAATGTTGAGCGCGCGTGCAGTGTCGTCGGTGACCAGGCATTCGATGCCCAGACTCATGTCCGACAGGCGGCCCGCGGCGTTCAGGCGCGGGCCCAACGCAAAGCCCAGGTCGAAGCTCGACGCGCGCGAGGCGTCGCGCCCGGCCGCGGCGAACAGCGCACGCACGCCCGGCTGCATGCGCCCGGCGCGCATGCGCGCCAATCCCTGCGATACCAGGATGCGGTTGTTGCGGTCGAGCTTGACGACATCGGCCACGGTGCCCAGCGCGACCAGATCGAGCAGGTCGCCCAGATTTGGCTCGGGGCGTTGCGTGAAGACGCCGCGTTCGCGCATTTCGGCACGCAGTGCGAGTAGCACATAGAACATCACGCCGACGCCGGCCAGCGACTTGCTCGGGAAATCGCAACCGGGCTGGTTGGGGTTCACGATGACGTCGGCTTCGGGCAGCGCCTCACCCGGCAGGTGGTGATCGGTGATCAAGGTGGCGATGCCCAGCGCGCGGGCTGCGGCCACGCCGTCGACGCTGGCGATGCCGTTGTCGACGGTGATCAGCAGCTCCGGCTCCATGCGCGCGGCCAGTTCGACGATGGCCGGCGTGAGGCCGTAGCCGTATTCGAAACGGTTGGGCACCAGGTAGTGCACATCCGCGCCCATCGCGCGCAGGCCGCGCAGGGCCACCGCGCAGGCGGTGGCGCCGTCGCAGTCGTAGTCGGCCACCACCACCATGCGTGCGCCGGCCTCGATGGCATCCGCCAGCAAAAGCGCGGCCTCGTGTGCGCCGGTCAGCGCGTCAGGCGGGATCAGGCCGGAGAGCTTGTAATCGAGTTCGTCGCGTCGTCTGACGCCGCGTGCGGCGTAGATGCGCGCGAGCAACGGGTGCACACCGGCATCGACCAGAGTCTGCACGATCGGAAAATGCGCCTGTCGAGGCTGGATGACGGACATTCGGGAAAGGCCGGAAAGGGAACTGCGGAATGCGCCGCAGTCTAGCACGCAGCGTCCGGGGCGCCTGGCGCGGCAACGGCTTGTCACACGCCGGGCGTGGGCTTGCGGCACAATGGCCCCTTTTCACGCGAACCATCCGAATGCGCTACGAAGTCCTCGTCGGCCTGCGATACACGCGCTCGCGCAAGCGGGCGCAGGGTAGCAATGGCTTCATTTCCTTCATCTCGCTGGCATCGATGATCGGCACCGGTCTGGGCGTGGCGGCGCTGATCGTCGTGCTCTCGGTGATGAACGGCTTCCAGGAGGAATTGCGCACGCGCATCCTCGGCGTGGCTTCGCACGTGCAGGTCGTCGGCTACGAGGGCGAAATCGAAGACTGGCCGCAGGTCGCCGACGAGGCGAAGCGCCACCCCGACGTGCTCGCCGCCGCGCCCTATGTGCAGGAGCAGGGCATGCTCGCCTTCGATCAGGAAGTGCGCGGCACCATGGTGCGCGGTGTGCTGCCGGCCGAAGAGGACGGTGTCGCGGATTTCTCCCAGTACATGCGCGCGGGCAGCCTCGATGCGCTTGAGGCAGGGCGTTTCGGCATCGTGCTGGGTCGCGACCTGGCTTTCGCGCTGCGTACCGAACTGGGCGACAAGATCACGCTGATTGCGCCGCAGGGGCTGGTTACGCCGGCAGCCGTGATGCCGCGAGTGCGTCAGTTCGAGATCGTCGGCATCTTCGACGCCGGCATGCACGAATACGACTCGGGTCTTGCGCTGATCCACATGCGCGACGCCCAGGCCCTGTACCGCCTGGGCGAGGGTGTGAGCGGCGTGCGCCTGAAGCTCGACGACTTGTTCGCCGCGCCGCGCGTGGTGCGCGAACTGGCCCCGATGATCAGCGCGCCGGCCTACGTCACCGACTGGACACGCAGCCACGCCAACTTCTTCCGTGCGGTGCAGCTCGAGAAGACGATGATGACCATCATCCTGTTCCTGATCGTCGCGGTCGCTGCCTTCAACATCGTGTCGACGCTGGTCATGGCGGTGCAGGAGAAGAACGCCGACATTGCCATCCTGCGCACACTGGGGGCGAGTCCACGATCGATTATGTCGATTTTCGTGCTGCAGGGCGCGGTCATCGGGGTGGTCGGGCTGGTGGGCGGCACGCTTGGCGGCTTGTTGCTCGCGACCAATCTCGACATCGTGATCCCGTGGCTGGAGACGGTGACCGGGGCGACGCTGTGGAACAAGGAAATCTACTACATCAAGGAATTGCCGTCGAAAGTGCTGCCGGCCGACGTGTTGACGATCGTTTCGCTGTCCTTCGTGCTGACGCTGATCGCGACCTTGTACCCGAGCTGGCGCGCCTCGCGTGTCAATCCGGCGGAGGCCCTGCGCTATGAATGAGTCGAATGTGCCGGTGCTGCGCTGCGAGGGCCTGGGCAAGGTCTATCGGGAAGGCGACGACGCACTCGCGGTGTTGAGTGACGTGCATCTGGAGATTGGCCAAGGTGAGCGCCTGGCCATCGTCGGGGCATCCGGTTCGGGCAAGAGCACGCTGCTGCACCTGCTCGGTGGTCTCGACGTGCCCAGCCACGGGCGCGTGGCGCTCAATGGGCGTGACCTGGCGACGATGAGCGATGTCGAGCGCGGACGCCAGCGCAATGAGGTGCTGGGCTTCGTCTATCAGTTTCATCATCTTCTGGCGGAATTCTCGGCGCTCGAGAACGTCGCGATGCCGCTCTACATCCGCCGCATGGATCGCGCCGAAGCGGACGAGCGCGCAGCCGAGATGCTGCGCGAGGTGGGCCTGGGCGCTCGCCTGGACCATTCTCCGGGAGAACTCTCCGGTGGCGAACGCCAGCGCGCTGCAATCGCGCGGGCGCTGGTCACCCAGCCAGCCTGCGTGCTGGCCGACGAACCGACGGGCAATCTGGACCGCCGCACCGCCGAGGCGGTGTTCGACCTGATGCTCGGGCTCAACGAACGTCATCACACCAGTTTCGTGATCGTCACCCACGACGAGGCGCTGGCGCGGCGCGCGCAGCGCACGGTGCGGCTGGAGGATGGCCGACTGGTCGCTTAGGGGCGCGCTGGAGAAGTGTCATTGCGAGGCGCGAAGCGCCGAAGCAAGCTCCCATTCGACTGAGCTTGTCCAAATCCGGGATTGCTTCGCTGCGCTCGCAATTAAACAAACGGCGCCGACAATTTCGCGCGTCCCTAGCGGCGCGCGCGCGTGGCCCGGCGCGCCGAGCGTGCCCGCCAGGCGCGGATCAGATGCCATCGGTACAGGGCGCGCACCGCGAAATAGCCGCCGATCGCCAGCGCGGTTGCGAATACCAGCAGCCCGATCGCCAGTGGTTTCCCCAGCCCGACACTCCACTGCAGCAGTTCCGTCGCCCAGGCGCTCAACGCCATGCCCTCCATCAGCGGCGGGTCGACGAAGTCCGTCATTTCGCTGCCGGTCACGACGACGCCGATCAGATAGGCGACGAAGTACAGCGGCACGATGGTCAGCGGATTCGAATACAGCGTGGTGATCAACGCCAGCGGCAGGTTGACGCGGAATACGATGCAGGCGATGGCGGCACCGAGCATCTGGAACGGGCCCGGAATCAGGCCGCAGAACAGCCCCGCCGCAACCGCACCGGCTGCCGAATGGCGGTTCAGGTGCCACAGGCGCGGGTGGAGCAGGGAATTCGAGAACGGGCGCAGCCAGCGGTTGGTATGCACCGTCTCGTGACTCGGCAGGAAGCGTCGGAAAGTCTTGCGCATTGTTGCGGTGGCGGCTGTTCCCAAAAGACCGCTCGGGCCCGCCCTTGTTCCTTGGTGATGCTGTCGGCATGATGCGTTCATCATGCGTATGTCGATTCTTGCTTTCGCGCTCGGTGTACTCGTCTTGCAGAACCTGCCGACGCTCCCGCCACGCGCCGCGTTGGTCGCGACGACGATTCTAGTCGCGATCGGCGTTGCGCTGTGTTGCGTGCGGACATCGCGCCGCGTGCGCGCAGCCGCGCTTGTGCTCACCGCCTTTGCCGTTGGCATTACCTGGGCCGGCTGGCGTGCCGAATGGCGTCTGGCCGACGCGCTCCCGATGGAATCGGAGATGCGCGACGTCGTCGTTACGGGGGTCGTCGACGGCCTGCCCGAAGAACTCCAACGAGGGGTGCGCCGATTTGTTTTCTCGGTCGGGCCGAACGAGGCCGGCGTGCCTTCTCGGGTGCGACTGTCGTGGTATCCGTCGCGCGGTGAACGCGTGCCGGACATCCATGCGGGGCAGCGCTGGCGGCTGGTCCTGCGACTCAAGCGGCCACACGGTCTGCTCAATCCGGGCGGATTCGACTACGAGGGCTGGCTGCTCCAGCGCGGTATCCGCGCGACCGGTTACGTGCGCGCCGACGCGCGCAACGCCCGGCTCGAAGACTTCGTGCCGGGATTCATGAGCGGCGTGCATCGCGTGCGCGAATCCGTGCGCGAGCGTCTTCGCGCCAGCCTTGGCGGGGCGCAGCATGCGGGCATCGTGATCGCGCTTGCGGTGGGCGATCAGCGTGGTATTGCAGCGGAACACTGGGAGGTATTCCGCCGCACCGCGGTCGGGCATCTGGTGGCGATCTCGGGCCTGCACGTGTCGCTGGTCGCATTCGCCGTCGGCGGCCTTGCCGGCGGATTGTGGCGGCGTTCGCCGCGGAGGGTGGTGCGCGTCCCGGCGCGGCGGGTCGCGGCCTTGTGTGGGCTGGTCGCAGCCGCAGGCTACGCGCTTCTTGCCGGCTTGGGCCTGCCCACTCAGCGGGCGCTGATCATGCTCGCAGTGGCTGCGGCCGCGCTTGCCACCGGGCGCGAGAGTGCGCCCGCACGCGTGCTGATGTTGGCGCTGGCCGCGGTGCTGGTGTTCGATCCCTGGGCGGTGCTCTCGGGAGGATTCTGGCTGTCCTTCGGCGCGGTCGCGGTGATCGCGCTCGTCGCCTCCGGGCGTCTTGGACAGCGGGGCGCGCTGCACTCGGCGGTGCGAATCCAGCTCGCCATCACGCTGGCGCTCGCGCCGGTGCTGCTTGCGCTGTTCGGCGCCGTGTCGGCGGTCGGTCCGCTCGCCAACGCCTTCGCGATCCCGCTCGTGAGCTTCGTGATTGCGCCGCTGGTGCTGGTGTCCATTGTCGTTCCCGCGCCTTGGTTGCCGACGCTGGCCCACACCGTGACCGGC
>JACESY010000020.1 GCA_013911595.1 Azoarcus sp. | reverse complement strand
GCCGAAGCCGTCGCGGTGGCCGGCACGCCGGTCGAGGTTCGCCGCTACGCCGAGAACGACAGCGTCTTCCTCGACGGCGAATACCTCATCAAGGGCGTGGCCGGCGCCATCCTGTGGACGATGTTGCGCGACCACACGGAGCAGGGTCGCGTACGCTTTTCCAACCGCGAACTGCGACTGGACCCGCGCATCCGCCTGCCGGACCTGTCCGACAACCTCGAGGCACGGCTGATCCTGCTGCGCCGTCGCCTCGACGAGCATGACGCCTGCGTGCGTCTGGTCAGCGCCGGACGCGGCCTGCTGCGGCTGGAAGTGCATCGCCCGCTGCGGCTGGTCGAGGTGGCTGGGCCCCCACGCTGAAATTTCGCTACACCCATCCTAAAAGACTGTTAAGCCGCCCCGCGCGCGTTTGCGCACGCATACATTAGGCTCCTCGCCGGCGACCTGGTCCGGCCCGCAAGGAGTGCACCATGATGAATCACGCACGCAGTGCGTCCGAACTGCTCGAAACCCTGTTGCTGATCCGCGGCTACGAGGAAACCGTGATCGCGCTCAGCGCTGCCGGCGACGGCCCCGGTACCTGCACCTCGGTCGGTCAGGAAGCCTCGGCCGCCGGCGTGGTCGCCGCGCTGGCGCCACACGACCGCATCCTCAGCAACCACCGCAGCGCCGGCCATCTTCTCGCCCGCGGCGCCGAGCCGGGACGTATGCTGGCCGAGGTGCTCGGCCGCAGCACCGGCTACTGCAAGGGCAAGAGCGGCCACCTGCACATGACGGCCGGCGAGCTGGGCGTGATCCTGACTTCGACCATCGTCGGCGGCAGCCTGTCGCTGGCGCCGGGCGTGGCCTTGTCGCAGACCATGACGCGCAAGGACGACGGCATCGTCGCTTGCTTCTTCGGCGACGGCGCAGCCTGCCAGGGCGTCTTCCACGAGTCGCTCAACCTGGCCGTGATGTGGAAGCTGCCGCTGCTGTACGTGTGCGAGAACAACCAGTGGCAGGCCTACGTGCACCGGCGCGAGACCATGCCGTCCGACACCGTGTCGACCTGGGCGCAGGGCCACGGCCTGCCGGTGGCCAGCGTCGACGGCAACGACGCGCAGGCCGTGCAGGAGGCCGCGCGCACCGCAGTCGAGCACATCCGCCGCCACCGCACGCCGTACTTCCTGGAAACCCTGACCTACCGCACGCGCGGCCACGTCGAACCGGACGACCAGGCCTATGTGGACGCGACCGAACTGGCCGCGTGGAAGGCGCGCGACCCGATCGCGCTGCTGTCGCGGCGCCTGCTCGATGCCGGCACGCTTGACCGTGCCGGCATCGAGGCACTCGAGCGTCGCGTGCGCACACGCCTGGACGCGGCGCTGGCCTTCGCCAAGGACTCGCCGTTTCCCGAACCGTCCGAGCTAACCACCGACGTCTATGCCGAGGAGGCCTGACATGAAGGAAATCAACGTCAACGACGCCGTCTCGCAGGCGCTGACCGAGGAAATGCGCCGCGACCCGAGCGTGCTGATCTTCGGCGAGGGCGTGGCCACCAAGCGCGGCGAGCTGCTCGCCGAGTTCGGCCCCGCGCGCGTGCGAAACACTCCGCTGGCCGAGGGTATCCTTGCCGGTACCGCGGTCGGCGCCGCCGCCACCGGACTGCGCCCGGTCGTCGATCTGCTGTTCGCGCCTTTCCTGTGCTTCGCGATGGAGGAAATCGTCAACAGCGCCGGCAAGCTGCGCTACATGTCCGGCGGTCAGGCCCGCTTCCCGCTGGTGGTGCTGGCCATGACCGGCGCCGGCTGGAGTGTGGGCGCGCAGCACAATCACAACATCGAGGCCTGGTTCGTGCATAGCCCCGGACTGAAGGTCGTGATGCCGTCCTCGGCGGACGACTTCAAGGGACTGCTCGCCGCCGCCATCCGCGACGACAACCCCGTGATCTTCTTCATGGATCTGGCGCTGGGCTTCGAATCCGGCGAGTTACCCGAAGGCGAATACGTCGTGCCGTTGGGCCGCGCCCGCACGCTGCGCGCCGGCCACGACGTCACCCTGGTGAGCTACGCCAAGACCGTGCATGGATGCATGCAGGCGGCCCGGGCGCTGGCCGACGACGGCATCTCGGCCGAGGTCATCGACCTGCGCACGCTCAAGCCCCTCGATACCGGGACGGTACTTGCCTCGGTGCGCAGGACCGGCCGGCTGGTCGTCGTGCATGAGGCTTCCGCGCCCTGCGGCGTCGGTGCCGAGGTCGCGGCGCAAGTCGCCGAGCATGCCTTCGACGCACTCAAGGCACCCATCCTGCGGCTGACCGGACCGGACGCGCCGGCACCTGCGTCATGGCCGCTGGAACAGGCCTTCGTGCCGCAGGCCGACGCCATCGCGGCGGCCGCGCGCCGCCTCGTCGCCACCGTCACCGCTTGAAGGAGATTGCGCCATGCACGTCGCCAATTCCATCCTGCCCACCGCGCGCTGGCTCAAGCTCGCGGTGCTCTACCTGCTCGCCGCGATCGCCCTGGGCATCGCGATGGGCGCGAGCGGCAACTTCACGCTGCGCCCCGTCCACGCCCATGTCGCGCTGCTGGGCTGGGCTTCGCTGGCATTGGCCGGACTGATCTATGGCCAGTACCCGCGCGCCGCTGCGAGCCGGCTGGCGCGCGCCCACTTCTGGCTGCACAACCTCGGCTTGCCGCTGATGATGATCTCACTCGCCCTGTTGCTCTATGGCATCACCGCCGCGGGCACTGTACTGGTGGCGTCCGAGGTCGTGTTCGCCGCAGGCTGTCTGGCTTTCGCTTTCAACGTGTTCCGTAACCTCGGACCGTGATCGGGCCCGGCTTGACGCTCTGCCAGTGCAGCGCGATGCTGACGATCTCACCCCGAGGAGAACCGTGATGGCTTCCGACCGACCCAGCTTCGACCGCGACGATCCCCTGCGACTGTCCGACCAGCTTAGTGAAACGGAGCGCATGGTTCGTGACAGCGTGCGCGAATACTGCATGGATCGGCTGATGCCGCGCGTGCTGCGCGCCTTCCGCGAGGAACACACGGACCGTGACATCTTCCGCGAGATGGGCGAGATGGGGATGCTCGGCGCGACCATCCCCGAGGAATACGGCGGGGCCGGGCTCGACTACGTCGCCTATGGCTTGATCGCGCATGAGGTAGAACGCGTCGATTCGGGCTACCGCTCGATGATGAGCGTGCAGTCCTCGCTGGTAATGCTGCCCATCCACCGCTTCGGCTCCGAGACCATTCGCCATCATTATCTGCCACGTCTGGCCAGTGGCGAGATCATCGGCTGCTTCGGCCTGACCGAGCCGGACCACGGCTCCGATCCGGCCAGCATGGCCACGCGTGCGCACCGTGTCGACGGTGGCTGGCGCATCAGCGGCGCGAAAACGTGGATCACCAATAGCCCGATCGCCGACGTGTTCGTCGTGTGGGCGCGCGACGAGCAAGGCGAAATCCGCGGTTTCGTGCTCGAACGTGGTTCGCATGGTCTTTCCGCGCCGGTGATCCACGGCAAGGTCGGTCTGCGTACCTCGATCACCGGTGAGATCGTGCTCGACGACGTGTTCTGCCCGGATGAGAACGTGCTCGACGTGCGCGGGCTCAAAGGCCCATTCACCTGCCTGGATTCGGCCCGCTACGGCATTGCATGGGGTGCGCTGGGTGCGGCCGCGTGGTGCTGCGAAACCGCGCGCGACTACGTACTCGACCGACACCAGTTCGGCCGTCCGCTGGCCGCCAACCAGCTCGTGCAGAAGAAACTCGCCGACATGACCACCGAGATCGCACTCGGCCTGCAGGCCTGTTTGCAAATTGGCCGCATGAAGGAAGCCGGCACCGCTGCAGTCGAGGTCACCTCGATGCTCAAGCGCAATTCCTGCGGCAAGGCGCTGGACGTGGTGCGCACGGCACGCGACATGCTGGGCGGCAATGGAATCTCGGATGAGTACGGCGTGGCACGCCACCTCGTGAACCTCGAAGTGGTCAACACCTACGAGGGCACACACGACATCCACGCGCTGATCCTGGGCCGCGCGATCACGGGAATTCAGGCGTTCACGGCATGATGAACGCTCTCCTCCAGCAGTTCTAGGCGGCTTCTTCCCAAGGCGGTACCGAAGGCGCTCCGGGCGTCGCCGTGCCTGCGGGCTGCTCGGCTTCCAACTCTCCGCCCAGCGCATCCATAAGTGCCGGCAGCAAACGCGCCAGCTCGCCCGTCATCAGCGCGAACCCGGCATCAAACAGTGCCTGCGCGTCGTCCGCGCCGGCATCCTCGATTCGCTCCTTCACCACATCGAGAAAATCCAGGCGCTTGATCTCGAGTGTGTCGGTGAGCACGAAGCTCGCCCGATCATCGAAGGTCAGGGCCAGGCGTGTGGGCAGTTTGCCTGCCTCCAGATGGGCGCGCACCTCGTCGCCTTCGAGCGTGTGGCGAACGTAGCGCACGGCCGCCTTGTCCTCGGTCACCGAACGCAGTTCGCAGTCCTGGTCGATGGTGAAACCGGACGGCGCCTCGCCGCCTGCCAGCCAG
Organism: Azoarcus sp.; assembly: GCA_013911595.1. GTDB lineage: Bacteria > Pseudomonadota > Gammaproteobacteria > Burkholderiales > Rhodocyclaceae > Pseudazoarcus. The sequence continues at coordinate 25,901 of JACESY010000020.1, read as the reverse complement.
TCGGCCATCGCAGCGGCTGGCGAGCGCTGGGTGCGCACCAGTGCCAGCGGCAGGGTGTCGAGTGCATCACGCAAGGTCTCGAGCACGTCCTCAGCTCGCTTCTGACTTGCCGCATCCACGGCCAGCCAGCCGCGTACCGGATCGATCCACGCGAAGACCTTGCGCCGACGCGTGAACGCCCGCGGTAGGAATTCCTGCGTGATCTGCTCGCGCAGTTCGCGCATCTGCTTACGTCCGGGCTTGAAACCCTGCTGCGCGGCGATGTCCTCGGCCCGTTCCTCGGCTTCCTGCTTGACCACCGAAGCCGGCAGCAGGCGTTGTTCGACGCCCAGCGCGATCAGCCACTGATCGCCGACGCGATGCACCAGGCGCTCGTCACCGCAGGGCGAGGCCCAGCCACGGGCTTCCATGTCCTGACTGCCACAGGGCTGAAAACGGCGTCGTGCGAGCTGTTCTTCCAGTGCCTCCGGCGAGATGTTCCACGGCGCCGGCAGGCGGTAGAGCTGCAGATTCCTGAACCACATGAAGCGAATTTCCTGACGATGTGCCGAGCCCGGCGGGCCGGCGATGTTACTGCAAACGACCCGATGCGACGATTTCTCGGATGACGCGCACGGTGTCGATGTCTGACTCGTGGTAAGCCGAGCGCACGAACTGCGCAATCATGTCCGGCCCGCCGTCGCCTTCCTCCTCGAGCGTGGTCGCGTACATGAAGCGCAGCACCAGCTGTTCGGGCACGGGCTCCTCGATGCGGATGGTCAACGTTCCACCTGCATGCTCGGTCGTCTTTTCGGCCTCGAAGGTGACCGATTCCATCGGCACCAGGGTGACCCGATCACGGATTCTGAGCTCGCCGAAGACGAGTTCGCGCAGCAGTTCGTCACCCTGACGGTCGAGCACCAGACAGGCTTCCAGCCCAGGCAGGAACGGACCCGGATTCTCGACCCTGCATAGCAGACCGAACCACAGTTCCTCACGAGACATGTCCTCCACCATCGGGTTGTCGGGCTCGTTGACGATCACGACATGTTCAAACTTCACGACCTTCTCCACCTTTGACGCCGACACAGTCTAACGCGGTTCTCGCATCGTCCAAGCCCCCTGAAATCCTGCGATTCGGCGTTACGCCTGTTCCTTTGTGTACTTCTCTTTAAATAGAAAACCTCTTTAATAATGCTCACGCAAAATCTGTGGAGAACCTGCTTTTATCCTGCTTGACCGGGTGCTTGGCCTATGGACGAATGCGGGGGCAAACGGGTCCGCTGGTTGGGGGCCTGTTGTGGAGCAAAACGGCCGATTCGGATTTGACCCCTGTTGTCCACAATCGCCGAACAGCTTGTGCGCCCACCTGTCCCCATCAATAAGGCGCGCAATGTGTGGTGTCCGCGATACACTCCGGCGCATGAAAATCGAACGCTTGTTGCAATCGCAGGGATTCGGAACCCGTCGGGAGTGTCGCGCCATGCTGCGTGCTGGCCTGGTCGAGATCGATGGGCAGATCGTCGAAGACCCGTTCGCCGAGGTCGAGGCGCAGGGTCTGGCGTTTGTCGTCGACGGTGAACACTGGCAGTACCGTGAGCGTGCCTGTCTGATGCTGCACAAGCCGCTCGGCTATGAATGCTCGCGCGATTCACGGCATCACCGCTCGGTCTTCGAGCTGTTGCCGCCGCAATTGGCAGGGCGTGGTGTGCAGCCCGTGGGTCGGCTCGATGTCGACACCACCGGTTTGCTTTTGCTCTCGGACGACGGCGCCTTCATTCATGCCTGGAGTTCAGGAAAGCGGCGCATTCCAAAGCGCTACGAAGTCGTCGCGCGTCATCCGGTCGACGATTCGATGGTCGCATCCTTGCTCGATGGCGTGCTGTTGCGTGACGAACGCGCGCCCTTGCGCGCAGCCGCGTGTGAGCGCACGGGTGAATGCACACTCGATGTCGTCGTGACCGAGGGCAAATACCACCAGGTGCGACGCATGATCGCAGCCGCCGGCAATCGTGTCGAAGCGCTGCATCGTCGAGTGGTCGGAGGCCTCGAACTCCCGACCGATCTGCCAGTCGGGGAGTGGCGCTGGCTGTCCGAAGCGGATCTGGAGCGCTTGGGCGATTTCGTGCCCGGTGCCATGCAGAATGGATGAAACGCCCCGTTTTCGGGCATTTCGCAAACTGTGGACAAAGATGTTGACTTCGTCGGTCCGTTGACACACACGCGGGCGTATCGGCCTTGCGGCGTGCTTTGCGTATTACTTTCGTCAGGCATGAATTCATTGCTTCCCCGCCATGAAATCCTTGTCTACAAAGGATTTTTGACTTGACCCCGGATTCTTCGCGGATTTCATGAGCGAATCGTTTTCCCGTGCCCGTCGCCGCTGGGCGATCTTCTGCAGTGTTGTGGATAACTTCGGGGATATCGGCGTGTGTTGGCGGCTTTCGCGCACTCTTGCAGTGCATCATCGCCAACAGGTCGAACTACGGGTAGATGACTGGGCAGCGTTGCACAGACTGTGTCCGCGAGCTCCTGCGCAGCCTTTGCCGTGCAACATTGACGGCGTCGATTTGATCCCCTGGATACCGATGGCGGCGCACGAAATCGATGCCGACATCGTCATCGAGGCATTTGCGTTCGATCTGCCCGAGATCGTGCTGCAGGCCATGGCGCGCAGACACCCCGCTCCGATCTGGATCAATCTCGAATACCTGAGCGCACAAGACTGGGTCGAAGGCTGTCACCGCATGTGCTCACCGCATGCACGCCTGCCGCTGACCAAGCATTTCTTCTTTCCGGGTTTCACCCCGCGCACCGGCGGTCTGCTGCGCGAACCCGGACTGTTCGACGCTCGCGACGCACTGGCCGGCGACCGTCCTGCCTGTCGCGCGGAGCTGGCCAATCGTACCGGCATCGAACTTGGGGACGAGGTACTGGCGATTTCGCTGTTCTGTTATGCGCAGGCGCCGCTAACGGTGTTGCTGGAAACCTGGGCGAACGGGGATCGACCGGTGGCACTGCTGGTTCCGCACGGTTGTTCCACGGACGTACTTGCGAACCATTTCGGGGTGGATCCTGGCGGGCCGGGGAGCTGTCATCGTGATCGCGCCCTGCAGCTTGTCGTGCTCCCGTTTACCGATCAGGACACCTACGACCGGCTGCTGTGGGCCTGTGATCTGAACTTCGTGCGCGGCGAGGATTCCTTCGTGCGTGCTCAATGGGCCGCTCGCCCGTTCGTGTGGCAGGTCTACCCTCAGCACGAGGATGCACACCGCGACAAGCTCGAGGCTTTCCTCGAAAAGTATTCGCCCGGCCTGGACGAGACTGCCAGCGAGGCGCTGGCGACCTTCTGGCGTGCCTGGAACGGTTTCGGCGATGTGGCCGCGTCCTGGCCGGAGTTCGCGGCGTCCCTCGACGCCTTGCAGATCCACGGTAGGGTGTGGGCCGAGCGTCAGGCTGCACTGCCCGATCTGGCGTCGGCCCTGGTTGATTTTTGTGAAAAAGGCGTATAATCAGCGGTTTTTCAAAATTCGCGGGCCGTTTCCGGCACGATCGACGACACCGCGCTCGCAACCGTCAGGAATCTCGCAAGCATGAAAACCGCACAGGAACTTCGTTCGGGCAACGTCATCATGGTCGGAACCGACCCGCTGGTCGTTCAGAAGAGCGAGTACAACAAGTCCGGCCGCAACTCTGCGGTCGTGAAGATGAAGCTCAAGAATCTGCTCAACGGCGCCGCTTCGGAATCGGTCTACAAGGCCGACGACAAGTTCGACGTGGTCGTGCTCGAGCGCAGGGAAGTCTCCTATTCGTACTTTGCGGATCCGATGTACGTCTTCATGGACGAGGAGTTCCACCAGTACGAGGTCGAAGCCGACAACATGACCGACGCGCTCAAGTACCTCGAGGATGGCTTGCAGTGCGAGGTCGTCTTCTACAACGGCAAGGCGATCTCGGTCGATCTGCCGACTTCGGTCGTGCGCGAGGTCACCTACACCGAGCCTGCCGTCAAGGGCGATACCTCGGGCAAGGTGCTCAAGCCTGCGACGATCGGGACCGGTTTTGAACTGATGGTGCCGGCCTTCGTCGAGATCGGCGACAAGATCGAGATCGATACGCGCACCGACGAATACCGCAACCGCGTCAAGTAAGCGCGGTGCCGGGCGACCGGCTCGATGCGAACGAATGCCCGCGCCTGTGCGGGCTTTTTCGTATCCGAGACGGCGAATTTGGGCTGATTTGTTGGTTTGATGCAACGGGATGTTGCATTTTGGCCAATCTGGCTTGCTTTTTTTAACTAAAGGCATAGGTTCGGGGTTGTGTCGAACCGATTTTCAAGGAAAGCAGGAATGAACAGGGTCGCGGCCCTCATGGCCGTCTCGTGGGTCTTTCTGGTCGCCGGGTGCAGTCCCGAGCGGCCGGTGTCGGATGTGGCCCGAAGTTCAACTGCCGACGGCGCACAGCGTTCCGCGCCCGTCACGCCTGCCGAAGAACTTGCCGCCGATGCCATCGCCCGCAATGCGGCTGGCGAAGTGCGCGACGCCAAGGAAGCTGCCGAAGATGCGGCCCGCCGCATCCTCGATGCCACGGTTTCGGCGGCTGCGCGCCTGCGCGAGGCCGGTCGCGGCGCGGCTGAGGCCGTCGGTCTCGCCGAGGATCGCGACAAGGTGGCCGACGCCGCGCCGGCCGATGCCGATGCGGGTATGGGCGCCGCGGCGCGCAACTGATCCTTTTGGGTCAATACACGATCACCTCTCCGTGAAGTTTCCCAAGATCGAATGGGCGGCCTACCGTGATCGCCTGCTGGGCGCATTGTTCGATGCGCCGGCCGACGACGGTGTGCCACCGTCTGCGCAGCCCAGTTCCGGCGAGCATTCAACTTCTGTTCCGACGACTGCAGAACGCGCCCAACTCGACCGCGAGATCGAGCGCGTGCTGGTCGCGCGTTCGAAAGCGGCGGCGGGTCTTGGCGCCCTGCCGGTGGTCGACATCGTCGCGGTGACGGGACTGCAGGCACGCATGCTGCGCGAAATCGCCCACCTCTACGCCATGCGCTGGACGCCTGACACCGCGCGCGACCTGCTCGGGCGGCTGGGTCCGGGGATCGCCGGTGGCATGCTGGGACAGACGCTGGGGCGCAGTGCACTCAAATTCGTGCCGCTGGTGGGGCAGAGCGTGGGAGCGGCCTGGAGTGCGCGTTCGGCCACCGTGTCGACCTATGCACTGGGACGCGCGGCCGACTGGTACCTGTCCAGGCGGGCACGGGGCGAGGCGATCGATACCGCCGAGCTGCGCAGCATCCACCGCGCCGCCGGCCTTCGCGCCCGCGAGCTGTTTTCCGGAGACAGCGGATCCTCGTCCTGACCCGCACAACAGGTTGCTGCATGCGCCGCGTCCGTGCCGGTTCGACAGTGTTGCTACACTGATCCCTTCGGCATTTCTCGCCTCCTCTGGTCGTGACGATGGCTTTCCGGGATCTGAAGAACTGGGCGGTTTACGCAAGGCGGCTGAAATCGGCCTTGCTCGACCCGACGGTCGACGAGGCCGAACTGGAAGAATCCCTCCGGCAGGCGCGCGAGCGCGCTCCGATACCGGTGCTGTGGCTGCTGGGCAAGACCCAGGCGGGCAAGACTTCCATCATCCGCGCGCTGACCGGCAGCGACAGTGCCGAGATCGGCAACGGATTCCAGCCGTGTACGCGCACCGCGCGCTTTTACGACCATCCCGCTGCTGCTCCTGTGGTGCGTTTTCTCGATACCCGAGGTCTGGGCGAGCTTGCCTACGATCCGGAAGAGGACATCCGCTACTGCGAATCCCATGCCAACCTGGTGTTGGCGGTGATGAAGATCGCCGACTTCGATCAGCAGGCGGTTGTCGACGTTCTGCGCGCGGTGCGCCAGCGGCACCCGGACTGGCCGGTTCTGCTGGTACTCACGGGTTTGCACGAGCTCTACGTGCCAGGGGGCGAGCATGTCCTGCCCTATCCCTACGACGATGAATCGAGAATCGGTGCGCTGCCCGATGACTTGCAGCGCGCACTCGTTCGACAACGCGAGGTACTCGCCACGCTCGATGGTCGCGGCGCGCTTGCCTGGGTTGCGGTCGATCTGACCCAGCCCGACGACGGATTCACACCGCAAAACTACGGCATCGAGGCCTTGTGGCGCGCGATCGAGGACGTTTCCGCGCTGGGGCTGGAACGCCAGTTGCGCGGCGACGAGAGCGTGCGTGACGTGTACGCGCGCACCGCACACCAGCACATCGTGGGCCACGCGGTGACGGCAGCGGCCCTGGGGGCCTTGCCCGTCGTCGATCTGATGGCCGTCTCGGGCGTACAGGCCAAGCTTCTGCATGCGCTGTCGAATCTCTACGGCCAGTCGTGGGATCGACGCACGACGACCGAGTTCGTCAGTCTGCTCGGCGCCAGCGTGGCGACTGGGCTGGTTGCCCGCATGGTTGGCAAGAGTGTGGTCAAGTTCATTCCCGGTTTCGGCCAGAGCGTTGGGGCGGTGTGGGGCGCGAGCACCAGTGGGGCGGCCACCTACGCGCTGGGCAAGGCCGCGGTGTATTTCTTCTCGGAGCGCAACGCGGGGGCCAGCGTCGACGCCCGGGCCTTGCGCAAGGTCTATGCCGAGGCCCTCGACAGCGGTGCGGCGATGCTGCGCGAGCGTTTCGGTCGAGCGCGCAAATGAAACTCGCACAACTGCTCCGCCGCTTCGATCCCTTGCGTGTTGTGGTGCTGCTGCTGTCCGCGCTGCCGATGCTTGCGGTCGCCGTTCTGGGCATCCTTTGGCTGTGGCAGAACGACTACTTCCTGTGGTGGCTGGGTGCGATGGTGGCGTGCGCGGCGGCGGCGTACGGGATACAAGTCCTGTTGATCAAACGCCAGCGCAAGCTGCTGGCCGATGCAGCGACCGAGCCGAACCCGGACTGGCCGCCAACGGCCGACGAAGTCTGGAGCCGTGTCGAAGCACTGGCTGACGAACTCGATCCCGAGGACTGGCCGCTGGACGACGCCGAGCGCTTGCTCGGCCTGGGGCGCCGCACCCTGGACACCGTCGCCGAGGCCTATCACCCCGGCGTGGACAAGCCATTGCTGGAACTCACGGTGCCGCACATGCTGCTCATCATCGAGCGCGCGAGCGCCGATCTGCGTCGCGACATCGTCGATCACGTGCCCTTCAGCCATCGCCTGGTGATTGGCGACATCTTCCGCATGCAGCGCTGGCGCAGATCCGCCGAAAAGGTGTTTCTCGTCTATCGCGCCGGTCGCATGGTAATCAATCCGGTTCACGCGCTCGTCGGGGAAGCCTGGCGCGGCGTGCGCGATCTGGGCGTGGGCGCGGTCAGCGGCGAACTGCATCGCTGGCTGCTGGGTGCCTTCGTGCGCAAGGTCGGCTTCTATGCCATCGACCTGTACAGCGGTCGCCTGCCGCTGGATGAATCGTCCAGCACCGACCAGGTGACCAAGGCTTCACGCAAGGATGACGAGCGCGCAGCCGAGGAAGCCAAGACCTCATCCGAGCCACTGCGGATCCTCGTTCTGGGGCGATCGAATGCGGGCAAGTCCAGCCTCATCAACGCACTGTTCGGAAAACTCGCCGCAGCGGCCGACGCATTGCCCGACACCACCGTCGATCTGGTTCCCTACGCGCTCGAGCGCGAGGGGATGACGCGCGCCCTGGTGTTCGATTCACCGGGTTGTGAAAACGGCCTGTTCGAACAGTCGTCCTTCGTCAAGGCCGCGCGCAGTGCGGATTTCGTGCTGTGGGTCAGTCCCGTCAACCGCCCCGACCGGCAGCAGGAACTGCAATGCCTGGAACAACTGCGCGCGATCTACGCCAACGACGCGGCGAGACGTCCGCCGCCGATCCTGGCTGTGGCGACTCACATCGACCGGCTGCGCCCGACCGCAGAGTGGAAACCGCCGTATGACCTGGTGGCCGCCGAAACGCCCAAGGCCGTGAACATCCGAGATGCCGTCGCGGCGCTTGCGAGCGACCTCGCATTCGAGCCCCAGGACGTCGTTCCGGTGTGTCTGGCCGAGGGCCGGGTTTACAATGTCGATGATCTGCTCTGGTCCGCGATGCTCGACCGCCACGACTCGGCCTTGCGAATCCGCCTGATGCGCTGCGTGGAAGCGCGTCGGCGCGCCGAGAACTGGGGGCTGCTGCGGCGTCAGTTGGTCGGCGCGGGGCGTTTGTTGTGGCGTCTTTCCGGTCGCGCCGGCAAGAACTGAGCGATGCGAGTGCGTCACCCCGCCGTCCGAAGGGAAATTCCGGACGGTGTATATTCTGCCCACATCGCCTGCCATGTTGGCGCGGGCCGTCACCGCCTGAAACGCGGATCGCGCCGGACCCGGCGTGCGGACCGATCAAACCCCACGAACCCCTTGCCACGCTTGGCCGTGGCCAACCTATGAGGACACCATGAGCACGCTGATCTATTCTCATCCCGCCTGTTTCGAGCATCGTCCCGGCCCAGGGCATCCGGAATCTCCGGAACGCCTCAAGGCGGTTCTGGGCGCCCTGCAGAAGCCGGACTTCGCTGAACTCAAATGGCGCGAGGCGCCGCTGGGCACGCGCGAACAAGTCCTGCTGGTGCATACCGAAGACTACGTCTCCGATGTCGAGGAAGTCTCGCCGCGTCACGGCACGATGCCGCTCGACGGTGGTGACACCGTGATGTCACCCGGATCGATGGAGGCCGTTCTGCGTTGTGTCGGCGCGGCCTGCGCCGGTGTCGACGCGGTCATGAACGGCGAGGCCGACAACGTGTTCTGCGCCACGCGTCCCTGCGGCCACCACGCCACGCCCAACCGCGCGATGGGCTTCTGCATCTATAACCAGGCCGCGATCGCCGCCGTGCATGCCAAGGAGCATCACATGCTCGAGCGTGTCGCCGTGATCGACTTCGACGTGCACCACGGCAACGGTACGCAGGACGCCTTCTTCGATGATCCCGCCCTGTTCTACGGCTCCACCCACCAGTCGCCGCTGTATCCGGGCACCGGTTCGCGCGCCGAGACCGGCGTGGCCAACAACATCGTCAACGTGCCGCTGCCGCCGGGCTGCGACTCGGCCGTGTTCCGCAGCCAGGTCGAAAGCGAGCTGCTGCCCAAGCTGCGTGCCTTCAATCCGGAGATCATCATCATCTCGGCCGGATTCGACGCGCATACGCTGGACCCGCTCGCCGGGCTGAACTTCAAGGACGAGGACTACCGCTGGATCACCGAGCAGCTCAAGGAGATCGCCGAGGAGTGCTGCGGTGGGCGTATCGTCTCCATCCTTGAGGGCGGCTACAGCCTGGACGGGCTGGCGAGCAGCACCGAAGTCCACGTGAAGGCCTTGATGAGCTGATTGCATCGCAACATCAAGCGTTGATAAAAAGGCCCGGGCTTGATCCCGGGCCTTTTTTGTTTTAATGATTCATGTCGTGATCCATCGCTGAAATCAGCTACCAGATTCATTAATAGGTGCATCAGCAGGGCTTATGGATTGCTGAAAGCTATGTATTTGATACCTGTAATTCATTTCACTAATATCGTGCAGCGCAATAAACTCTGGGTGTCGGTGAAACACCGAACCCATTTCAACCCTTCGATCAACCCGAAAAGGAGATTCGCATGAGCAATCTGATCAACACCGCCGTGCAGCCGTTCAAGGCCACCGCCTACTACGACGGCAAGTTCATTCCCGTCACCGAAGAGAACCTGAAGGGTCAGTGGTCCGTCGTGATCTTCATGCCGGCTGCCTTCACGTTCAACTGCCCGACCGAAGTCGAGGACGCGGCCGACAACTACGCCGAGTTCCAGAAGGCCGGCGCCGAGGTCTACATCGTCACGACCGACACGCACTTCTCGCACAAGGTCTGGCACGAGACCTCGCCGGCGGTCGGCAAGGCCCAGTTCCCGCTGGTCGGCGATCCGACCCACCAGCTGACCCATGCCTTCGGCGTGCATATCGAGGAAGAAGGCCTGGCCCTGCGCGGCACCTTCGTGATCAACCCGGAAGGCGTGATCAAGACCGTCGAGATCCACGACAACGCGATCGCCCGTGACGTCTCCGAGACGCTGCGCAAGCTCAAGGCCGCGCAGTACGTTGCCGAGCACCCCAACGAAGTGTGCCCGGCCAAGTGGAAGGAAGGCGAATCCACGCTGGCACCGTCGCTGGATCTGGTCGGCAAGATCTAAATTGCCGTTGGTCACGGCCCGTCACCCAAAGTGTCGGGCATGACCGCCGAGCCGCCCACCGGGCGGCTCATCCAGGAGCGTCGATCACGGCGCTGCTGAATGAGCCGGACACCATCACCGGAACTTCAACCGAACATCGAATTCAGGGAGTCAGCCATGCTCGACGCCAACATGAAAGCGCAGCTCAAGACCCTGCTCGAGCGCATCGACCAGGACGTGGAACTCGTTGCCTTCGTCGACGACGGCGCCAAGTCGCGCGAGACGCTCGAACTGATCGAGGAAATCGCCGAGCTGTCGGCCCACGTCGTCGCCCGTCGCGCCGACAGCGTGGATGGCGAGCGCGTGCCTTCATTCTCGGTGAGCCGTGCCGGCACCGACATGGGTGTGCGCTTCGCCGGCCTTCCGATGGGCCACGAGTTCACCTCGCTGGTGCTCGCGTTGCTCCAGGCCGGTGGCTACCCGCCCAAGGTCGGTGCCGAGCAGATCGAGGCCATCCGCGCGCTCGACACCGAGATGGAATTCGTCACCTATATCTCGCTGTCGTGCCACAACTGCCCGGACGTGGTTCAGGCGCTCAACCTGATGGCGATCCTCAACCCGAAGATCCGCCACTCCATGGTCGACGGCGGCGTGTTCCGCGACGAGGTCGAAAGCAAGAACATCATGGCGGTGCCGACGGTGATGCTCAACGGCGAGGAATTCGGTTCCGGGCGCATGCCGCTCGACGAGATCCTGGCCAAAGTGGATACCGGCGCGGCCGCGCGCGAGGCCGAGAAGCTCTCCGCCAAGGAAGCCTTCGACGTGCTCATCGTCGGCGGCGGCCCGGCCGGTGCGGCCGCAGCCATCTACGCGGCGCGCAAGGGCATCAATACCGGCATCGTCTCCGAGCGTTTCGGTGGCCAGGTGATGGATACCATGGCGATCGAGAACTTCATCTCGGTGAAGGAAACCGAAGGGCCGAAGATGGTCGCCGCGCTCGAAGAGCACGTGAAGACCTACGAGGTCGACGTGATGAACCTGCAGCGCGCTGACAAGCTCGTACCGGCGTCCAGCCCCGGTGGCCTGGCCGAAGTCGTGCTCGACAACGGCGCGGTGCTCAAGAGCCGCACCGTGATCGTCGCCACCGGCGCACGCTGGAAGGAACTGGGCGTGACCGGCGAGCGCGAGTATCGCGGCAAGGGCGTGGCCTATTGCCCGCACTGCGACGGGCCGCTGTTCAAGGGCAAGCATGTGGCCGTGATCGGTGGCGGCAACTCGGGCGTCGAGGCGGCCATCGATCTGGCTGGCATCGTCGGGCACGTCACACTCATCGAGTACGACGCCAAGCTGCGCGCCGACGCGGTGCTGCAGGCCAAGCTCACGAGCCTGTCCAACGTCACCGTGATCACCAGCGGCCAGACCACCGAGATCACCGGCGAAGATGGACGTGTGAACGGTCTGGTGTATACCGACCGCGTGAGTGGCGAAACCAAGCGCGTTGAACTCGCAGGCGTATTCGTGCAGATCGGCCTGCTGCCCAACACCGACTTCCTCAAGGGGACGGTGGAGCTGTCGCGCTACGGCGAAGTGGTGGTCGACGCGCGTTGCGAGACTTCGGTGCCGGGCATCTTCGCCGCCGGTGACTGCACCACGGTGCCGTACAAGCAGATCGTCATCGCCATGGGCGAGGGCAGCAAGGCTGCGCTGTCGGCCTTCGATCACCTGATCCGCAGCACGCCGGAAACGGAAAAAGCCGAAGCCGTCGCCGCGTAAGGCGCGATCGCGGCAAGTCGAAACGGCCGGACCGAGAGGTCCGGCCGTTTTCATTTGCGGGTGGGGGAGAACGGCACCTGCGTGCCGCTCAAGGTTCGCTCAGGCGCTCGAGTGTTTCGCGCGGACCGTTGTCCTCGGCGCCGGACAGCTCGACCGCCTTGCGCGCCGCGATGATGGCCTCGCTGCGGCGCCCCAGTTCGTCGAGCACGACGGCGAGATTGTTCCACGCCGCCGACGAGGTATGGCGCTCGGCCGCCGTACGAAAGGCCTGCTCCGCGCCATCCAGGTCGCCTGCCGCATAGCTGGTGTTGCCCAGACCGATGGCCAGCACCAGGTTGTCCGGCCAGCGTTGCAAGCCCGCGCCGTAGGCCAGTGCGGCCTGTTCCGGTGGGGCGTTGCGTTCGAACGCAACGAGTGCCCGCACGGCATCGGCCTCGAGCGCGGTCGCGGGCAGTTGGCCGGGCGGCAGCGCCACAAAAGACCAGTGCTGGCTGCGAGCCCAGGTGTGCTCGAAGGTCCGCATCGACATCACCTGGCGTTTGGTCGGCCCGGAACGCAGCATGACTTCAGAGGCGTCCAGGTCATAGCCGACGAGTACGGCGTAGTGCCAGAACGGTGCGATCCGGATCCCCAGATTCTGCAGGATGACCACCGGGTGTCCGGCGGAGAGTTCGCGCAGCACGGATTCAAGCGCCGGTGGCAGTACCGTGGCCACGGCGCCGCCGCGTCGCGTGGCGACCAGCATTTCCAGTTGCAGGGAACCCTTGCGGTCCGGGACGAAAACCTGGCCGACGACATCGTCCGGCTCGGTCGGAAAACCCCCGACAGTGAGTACCGTGGCAAGTGCTGCGGGTCCGCAGTGGTAGGCCTCGTCCGGAAAGAAGGGCGTATCGGCAAGTTCCACCTGCGCTGGCAGATCGGCCGGGCGCTCGCTCAGAAGGTCGCGGGTCTGTGTGGCACAGCCACTCAGCCCGGCTGCGACCAGCGCGAGCAGGATGGCGGCGGAAGAAAGAAACCGCCGGCAAGGTGCTGCGCGGCGGTTGTCTGTGGTCACCTTAACTTAACGGGTGAAGGGGAAGACGCTGGTGAGGCCGAGGAGATCGGTGACGAGCAGCAGCACGAACACGAACACGACCGCACCCAGGATGCCACCACCTGCGGGCGAATTTTCGATTTGCTGTGCCATCAGGACGGCTTCTTCGTCCGTGAGTGCAGCAATCCGGTCTTGCGCGTCGCTTGCGCTCACACCGAACTTCTGGAGTTGCGCTGCAACATCGGCGCGGGAGAGCATCTCGGTGAGTTTTGCGTGGGGGGATTCACCACTGGCCACTGCAACCGTGCGCGCGACCTGGTCGGTCGAGATCAGCGATGCCTGGACAGTGTGAGCGAGGGTAACGTTGGCGAAACTGACGATCAGGAGGAGAGCAAAGAACCTTTTGATTTTTTTCATGATTTTTCTCCGTGGAAAGATTTCCTGGACAGCAGGTGCCGTCCCGGGATGTCCACGAAGTCACTATGGCACGTGAATCTGATTCGTGCTGGTGCGATTGCGACGCTATGTGCGCTGCCTAACGCAACGGTGGCGACGTGCGCTGTGCCGCGGTCCCGCCGTGACCACGGCGACACCCTTGCCGTGGCCGTTGCACGAGGGCTGAGACGCCGTCGCGCTCGCTCCTATGAGGCCGGGCCGACCTGCATGAACGGGTTCCACGCCACTTCCCACAGGTGGCCGTCGGGATCCGCGAAATAGCCCGAATAGCCGCCCCAGAACACATCCTGGCCGGGCTTGATCAGCGTGCCGCCGGCGGCCACGGCCTGCGCGAGTGTCGCGTCCACGTCCTCGCGCGAGCCGACGTTGTGCGCCAGCGCCACGCCCGAAAAGCCACTGCCTTCGGCTGGCACGCCGGCATCCTCGGCCAGCGCCTCGCGCCCGTACAGGCCCAGCCAGGCGCCGGCCAGCGTGAAGAAGGCCACCGAGTCGCTGTCCAGATCCAGCCGTGGCAGGCCCAGACCCTGCTCGTAGAAGCGCACGGCGCGCGGCAGGTCGCGCACCCCCAGCGTAACCATCGACAGATGCGGTTTCATCGGTGGCGTTCCCGGTTCAGCGGATGTCGAGTGGCGTGGGTCCCGACGGCGCCGGGAAGGCCTCGTCGAGTTCGGAGAAATCCTGCGAGCTCAGCTCGATGTCGGCCGCCTTGCGGTTCTCCCGCACGTGCTCGGGACGACCGGCCTTGGGAATCACGATCACGTTCTGCTGGTGCAGCAGCCAGGCGATGGCGATCTGCGCCGGGGTCGCGCCGTAACGGTGGGCCACGGCTTCCAGCGTGGGGTCGTCGAGAAAGCCGAACTGCTCGTTGGGCGAATGCTCGATTGGCGAATAGGCCATGACCGGAATGCCGTGCTGGTGCTGCCACGGCAGCAGGTCCCACTCGGGCCCGCGGCGCACCAGGTTGTAGAGGATCTGGTTGGTGGCGATCTGGTCGCCGCCCTTGGCCTCATGACAGCGCTTCATGCCGCGCGTGTCGAAGTTGCTCACGCCGTAGTCGAGGATCTTGCCCGCGGCCTTGAGCTCCTGAAAGCCTGCGAAGGTCTCCTCCAGCGGCGTCGAACCGGGCCAGTGCAGCAGATACAGGTCGATGCGGTCGGTGCCCAGGCGTTGCAGGCTGCGCTCGCAGGCCTCGATCACGCCGCGCCGGCTGGCGTTGAACGGGTACACCTTGCTGACGTAATAGGCTTCGTCGCGGCGATGGCCGATCGCCTCGCCGATCAGTTCCTCGGATTCGCCGTCGCCATACATCTCGGCGGTGTCGATCAGCGTCATCCCCAGGTCCATGCCCAGTTGCAGGGATTCGATCTCCTCGCTGCGCAGCGACGGAATCTCGCCCATCTTCCAGGTGCCCTGGCCGAGTGCCGGAACGGTCTTGCCCGCAGGCAGCGTGACGGTCTTCATGCGTGTTCTCCGTGAAGCGGAAAAGCCCCCATTGTGTTGCCGATGCGGCGTAGCGCGCAAATCCGCGCAGCGCGTTGACCTTGTAGTGAAGTATTTGCATAATTGCGCAAACAAGGAGTTTTGAATGGCTGAATCCATCCTTCGCGCGCTTGCCGCCCTGGGTCAGGGCACGCGGCTCGAAGCCTTCCGCCTGCTGGTGCGCGCCGGCCCCGACGGGCTGGCGGTGGGCGATCTGGCCGCCCGGCTGGAAGTGCCGGTATCTACGCTGTCGCGCCATCTCGACCAGTTGCAGCAGGGCCGGCTGGTGCGCACGCGGCGCGAAGGTCGCCACGTGTATCACGCCATCGACTGGGACGGCACGCGCGCGCTGCTCGACTACCTCACCGAGGACTGTTGTCAGGGGCTGGACCCGGCCACCTGCGCCACTCGCAACGGAGAAACAGCATGACCGAATCAACCGCGTCCGCCGTGTCCACGCATGCGCCGCGCATCCTGTTCCTCTACGGCTCGCTGCGCGAACGCTCGTACAGCCGACTTGCCGCCGAGGAAGCCGCGCGCCATCTCGCGGCGATGGGCGCCGAGGTGCGCTTCTTCCATCCGCGCGACCTGCCGCTGCCGCACAGCGTGGAGCCCGACCATCCCAAGGTGGCGGAGCTGCGCGCGCTGGTCGAATGGTGCGAGGGCATGGTGTGGTCCAGCCCGGAGATCCACGGCAACCTGTCCGGCCTGATGAAGATGCAGATCGACTGGATCCCGCTCAACATCGGCTCGGTGCGCCCGACCCAGGGCAAGACGCTGGCGGTGATGCAGGTCTCAGGTGGCTCGCAGTCGTTCAACGCGGTCAACAGCCTGCGCGTGCTGGGGCGCTGGATGCGCATGTTCACGATTCCCAACCAGTCTTCGGTGGCCAAGGCCTGGCAGGAATTCGACGACGACGGCCGCATGAAGCCCTCGCCGTTTCGTGACCGCATCGTCGACGTGATGGAAGAGCTCTACAAGTTCACGATGCTGCTGCGTGACCGCAAGGACTACCTGACCGACCGCTACAGCGAGCGCAAGGAACGCGATCCGGCCACGATCGCCGAAATCCTCGCCGGCAGTGGCGTACTCGAGAGCAACGACCAGGCGGCCTGAGCGCGACGCGTCAGTAGGGCTGACCGCGGTACATGCGCACGGGGCGGTCGGCGGTCGGCAGTTCGTCGTTGCGGGGCGCGACCGGCTCCGGCTGAGACTGCGCCTGGAGTGTGCCGATCGCCTCCGCGTTCAGGTGTCGCGCAAGGATCTTGGTGACCATGCGTACCGCGGCCGGGCTGGTTGCATCGCTCGCAATCACGGCCAGCACGTACTCCCCGGCCCGTCGCAGCAGCAGCCAGCGCGCATCAAACACCAGCAGATGGTCATCGATGGCAGGCAACTGGGCGTCCATGGCGGCATACATCGAAGCGACATGCGAGCGCACCTCGTCGAGCCGGTCGCGAGCCGTCTGGTCCGGCGGAAGATGCGTGTGCGCGACCCCGTCGCTGCCGAACACCCACACCGCCTCGACCCCGGCCAACGCGGTGATGTTGTCGAACAGGCGGGCGATCTCCATGCGGGGCCCCGGCTCAGTTGCCGGACGCAGCGCGCAAGCGCTCGCGCAGGCCGGCCAGCGGGGCTCGCGTGCCGGCATGGATGATCACCGCGCCATCACCATCGGGCGCGCACAACAGCGCATGTTCGCGCCCGCAGGATTCGACGCCGCGCAGCGGGCCCAGTCCCAGTGCGTCGCCGGTCAGCGAACCCAGACGCAGCAGCGCCAGCGCCGTGCTCGCCGATACGCCCGGATCGCGCCCGGCACGCGAGAGTGTGCGGCCACGTGCATCGCAGGCCAGGCCGCCGTGTATTCCGGCAGCCGAGACGATGTGTTCGAGTTCGGATGAATCCGTCATGAGACATGCACGCAAGGACTGTGTGCACACCGCGATGCATCTAGCGTGCCAGCGCGATTCGCCCACGTGCTGCGGGCTGCGCGCGCCCGTGCGCCGGCCAGGGCACCGTTGCGGTGCCCTGTGTGGTGCGCCCCGCACCGTCGCGGGGCGAAGACCGGCCTCTGGGCCTCAGCCGCCGTCCTGTGCGATGAGTTGATCGCGTCCGCGCTTAATGGCTTCTACCAGCGCCTCCGGATCGCGAACGAAGCCGACCGAACGTTGCACGTTGCCGGCCATGCGGATGCGCACCGTGCCGCAGCCGGCGATGTTGCTGCCAACCTCGGCCGCCACGATCTTGTGCAGCAGCAAGTGCGAGAACTGGCTGGCAAGCGGCCCCTGGCGCAGCATCAGGCGTTGGCCGGTGACCGCGATGTCGCCGACTGCGTGCGCGCTCGACACCAGGAAGGTGTAGGGCAGCAGGATCACCAGCAGCAGCACCGCGGCATAGGGCTGGTAGTCGGGGGGCAGCACGCCGGCGAACACGGTCAGCGCGATGAAGGCGATGACCGGCTTGACGTAAATCATCGGGTGCAGTCGCGTGCGGTAGGCGATCTTCTCGCCGGGGAGGAGCATTCGGTCGACGTAGGTCATGACGGCGCTATCGGCCCGTGATTGTGCAACGGGCAATCATGCCGTCCAAACGCTCCCGACACAATCGCCGTCGGGCAAAATCGGCTGCGCGTGCGTGCTATCCTCCGCCGGCAAAGGAAGCTTACAAAATGACCGAGAAAGACCACGAACTCCCCTATTACGAACCCGTCGGCAACGAGATCGATCTGTTCGAGCGTGCCTGGCGCAACCATCTGCCGTTGCTGCTCAAGGGCCCGACCGGCGTGGGCAAGACGCGTTTCGTCGTGCACATGGCCGCGCGCCTGGGCCTGCCGCTGTACACGATCGCCTGTCACGACGACCTCACCGCAGCCGACCTGGTCGGCCGTCATCTGATCGGCGAAGGCGAGACCTACTGGAACGACGGCCCGCTCACGCGCGCCGTGCGCGAGGGCGGCATCTGCTACCTCGACGAAGTGGTCGAGGCGCGCAAGGACACCACGGTGGTCATTCACCCGCTGGCCGACGACCGTCGCATGCTGCCCATCGACCGCACTGGCGAGATGCTGCGCGCCCCGGACAGCTTCATGCTGGTGGTGTCCTACAACCCCGGCTACCAGAACTTCCTCAAGGGCATGAAGCCGTCGACGCGCCAGCGCTTTGTATCCTTGCGCTTCGATTTCCCGTCGGCCGAAGCCGAATGCTCCATCCTCATCGGCGAGACCGGCTGCAGCGAGGACATCGCGAAGAAGCTCGTCGATATCGGCCGCCAGATGCGCGTGCTCAAGAACGTCGACCTCGAGGAAGTCGCCTCGACCCGTTTGCTGGTCTACGCCGCGCGTCTTATCCACGACGGCATGGATCCGGTCGAGGCCTGCACCGCGGTGCTCGTCGAGGCGCTGACCGATGACGAGGACGTTGCCGAGGCGCTGCTCGAAGTGATCCGCGCGAGTTTCGGCTGACTTCTGCCGCCATGCCTGACCTGCCCCACAATGCCGTCCTGCTGCGCGACCTCGAACGTACGAGTTCGGCCCTGTTTCGCGCGCTCGGACGCGACCCGGTGCTGCGTGTCGCCGCCGGGCGTGTCGACCTGGGTGCCTGGCGCGACGAAGAGCTGCTGTGCCTGCCACAGTGGCTGGCCGCCTTCGACGACGCTTCGCTCAACCGTGAGCTCTATCTGTGGTTCGTCGCGCTCGCCTCGGCTTTCGAGCCGCCAGTCGATGGTGACTGGGCCGGCGCCAACGAGGCCGCGATCGCGCGCATCGTGCAGGATCGGCCCGGCATCGCGGCACGCCACGACCGCCTGCTTGACGCCTTCGGCGGCGACGTCACCCGATTGCACCTGAGCCCGCCGCCAAACGCCGCTGCCGGCGCCGCAAGGCGTGTGCGCCTGCGCGAGGACAAGGACGACGACGCTCGCGAGGATCGCCCACGCCGCACCGACAACATCACGCACACCGTGAAGATGGACAAGCCGGCCGCGGTCACCGAGTTCATTCGCGTCACGCGCGATGACGACGGCGATTCCGACGAGGTCGCCTTGCCGCCGACCACCGGGGCCGAGGGCACCAGTGCCGGCGCGCGCGTGCGCTTCGATGTCGACCGGCCTTCCGGGCCGCACGAGGACATCGAGATCGGCCACGGCGTCCCGGCCGACGAATGGGACTACCGCAAGCGCTTGCTGATGCCCGGCCACTGCATGGTGCAGGCCTTTCTCGGGCGCAGCGCCGGTGGCGAGGCGCTGCCCGAACGATTGCACAAGCATGCGCACAAGCTGCGTCGTCAGTTCGCCGCGCTGGTGCCGCAGCGGCAGTGGCTGCGCGGGCAGCCCGATGGCACCGAACCCGATCTGGACGCCTATGTGCGCCTGCACGCCGACCGCATCGCCGGTGGCCACGAGCGCGAGCAGAACCTGTACATCGCCCAGCGTAACCGCGAGCGCGATCTGTCCTGCATGGTGCTCGCCGATCTGTCGTTGTCGACCGAGGCGCGCGTGTCGCCCGCGCAGTGCGTGATCGACGTCATCCGCGACAGCCTGATGCTGTTTGCCGAGGCGCTCACCGCCACGGGGGATCGATTCGGCCTGTTCGGCTTCTCGTCGCAGACGCGTGCGCAGGTGCGCTTCCATCATCTGAAGGAATTCGGCGCCAACTGGGATGACGCCGCGCGCGGGCGCGTGGCTGGCCTCAAGCCCGGCTTCTACACCCGCATCGGCCCGGCCCTGCGCCACGCCACGAGCATCCTGGAACGCCAGGACACCTCTTTGCGCGTGCTGCTGGTGCTCACCGACGGCAAGCCGCACGACATAGACTATTACGAGGAGCGCTACGGCATCGAGGACACGCGCATGGCCGTGCTTGAGGCGCGGCGCCGACGCATCAAGCCTTTCTGCATCACCATCGATCGCGAAGGCTCGAGCTATCTGCCGCATCTGTTCGGGGTCAACGGTTACACCGTGCTGCGCCGGCCCGAGGATCTGACCGCGCGTCTGCCCATGCTCTACGCTCAACTTACCGGTCAGGCCTGAGCGCACGCGAGCCACGATCCGGTGCTATAAAACGCGTTGCGGCCTGCGCTTGCCTCAGGCCCACGGGAGAAATGATCATGCGCGTTCGATTGCTGTGCCTCAGTGTCGCCGCCGCGCTGGCGGCCGTGGCGACGGCCGCCGGTCCGGAATCACGGCCGGCGGCAGCGACCTTCGTGCCCGGAGCCGAAATCTGCGGTTCCTCGCGCGGCATGCTGCCCTCGCGCAGCGGCACGCAGCCCTTCACCGCCGAGACCATCCCTGCCGCGCCCCCGCTGCACCTGGATGCGCCGCCGCCGGCCTTTTCCGGCATCGGCACGCCCACCATGCCGGTCACCACAACCTCGTCGGACGCCCAGTTCTACTTCAACCAGGGTCTGCGTCTGGCCTTTGCGTTCAACCACGCCGAGGCGCGCCGCGCCTTCCGCTACGCGCAGCGGCTCGATCCGGAATGCGCGATGTGCTGGTGGGGCGAGGCCTTCGTGCTGGGCCCCAACATCAACGCGCCAATGTCGCCTGAAGCGGTTCCTGCTGCGCGCACTGCCGTGCGCCGCGCACAATCGCTCTCGGATTCGCTGACCCCGCGCGAGCGCGCGCTCATCGATGCGCTTGCCGAGCGCTATGCCGACGACGCCACCACCGAACGCAAGGCGCTCGACCGGGCCTGGTCACGGGCCATGGAAGCGGTCGCCAATCGCTACCCGACCGACGACAACCTCCAGGTGCTGTATGCCGAGGCGGTCATGAACGTCTCGCCGTGGGACTACTGGGAGCGTGACGGGCGCACCGCCAAGGGCCGCATGGCTGCGGCCGTGGCCGCGCTCGAGCGCGTGCTCGAACGCAACCCCGGTCACACCGGCGCGATCCACTTCTACATCCACGCGGTCGAGGCTTCGGCCACGCCCGAGCGCGCATTGCCGCACGCCCAGCGCCTCGGCGCGCTCGCCCCCGGCGCCGGCCACTTGGTGCACATGCCCTCGCACATCTACTTCCGCCTGGGCATGTATCGCGAGGCCTTGCACGCCAACGTCGACGCAGTGGCCGCCGACGAGCGCTATTTCCGCCAGTCGTCCAGCGACGTCTTCTATCGCAACGGCTATTACCCGCACAACCTGCACTTCCTGATGGCCAGTGCGCAGATGGGCGGCGACGGCGCGCTGGCGCTGGCCGCCGCGGACAAGCTCGACCACGTGATCGACCCCGCTGCGGTGCGCGCCGCAGCCGCGCTGCAGCCGATCAAGGCCGCGCCCTATCTCACCCACGCCCAGTTCGCCACGCCGCGCGAAGTGCTCTCGCTGCGCGAACCGGACGACGAGTTCGCTCTGGTCAAGGCCATGTGGCACTACGCGCGTGCCGTCGCCCGCGCCGCACGGGGCGAGATCGTCGCTACCGAAGAGGAAATCGACCGCATCACCGCCATCGAGCAGGGCGGCGATCTTGCCGACATCGAGGCTTGGGGCGTGCCCGCGCGTGACATGCTGCGCATCGCCCGACTCGTCGCGCAGGCCCGGCTCGCCGACGCGCGCGGCGAGCTGCCCGAAGCCGCGCGCCTGTACCGCGAGGCCGTCGCCATCCAGGACAGCCTGCCCTACATGGAGCCGCCCTACTGGTACTACCCGGTGCGCCAGTCGCTCGGCGCCGTGCTGCTGCGCATGGGCGACGCCCCCGGCGCAGCCCTGGTGTTCGAAGAGACGCTCGTGCGCGTGCCCAACAACGGCTGGGCCCTGTATGGCCTGCAGCAGACCTACCGCCAACTGGAAAACCTCGAACGCCTCGCCGGCGTCACCCGTCGGCTTGAAGAAGCCTGGTTCGCCGAGCTTGAAGAGCTGGACCTGAAGCGGCTGTAGGCGGCGCGGGCGGGCCCTGTCACCGTCGGTCATTGCGAGCGCAGCGAAGCAATCCCGATTGTTGCAGAGCGACGGCGGGGCTCGGCCGTCGTCGCTGCGCACCCTGAGACCAAGCAGTGGTCAGAGAACCGCCCATGCCCGCCATCCGCTTGAGCAAGATCGTCCTGCTCGCCTCCATCGCGCTCTTCGCCACCCTGGTCGCCTTCGGCAACATCACCGACTACGGCAGCAATTTCGCCTTTGTCGAGCACGTGCTGCGCATGGACACCATCTTCCCCGACGCCACCATCGGCTGGCGCGCCATCCACAGCCCCGCGCTGCACCACGCCGCCTACATCCTCATCATCGCCACCGAGCTTGCCGTCGCCGCCCTGTGCTGGCTTGGCGCCGCCGCCCTATGGCGCAACCGCAACGCCCCTGCCGCCGACTTCAACCGCGCCAAGAAATGGGGCGTGGTCGGCCTGACGCTGGGCTTCGTCCTGTGGCAGGTCGGCTTCATGAGCATCGGCGGCGAGTGGTTCGGCATGTGGATGTCGGACACCTGGAACGGCATCGAGTCAGCGTTCCGGTTCTTCATTACGATTGCGGTGGTGCTGGTCTATCTGGCGATGGAGGACAAGGAGATCGGGAGCGGCTGAGAATTGGGCAGAGCTGCCTTTCGGTGGAGTGTCCGTGTCAGGCCGCTACCGACCCAAACCGGACCTTAGTTTGTCAGAGGTTCCAACGACAAGTATCTGATTGGAGTGGACAGTCAGGTGAATACTTGATCTGTACAAACTATACGAATTGATTACGGACATAAGTACGGCAATTATCCTAAGCGACGACTTTCTCCAATCCCTACCTAAAGATCAATGTAAGCATCAATTTCACGCGCTCCAAAAAGCTAAGATCAATTGGCTTATCGAAATTAAGCCAAGCATCTTGGCACAAGCTCCGAATATCGCCCGTGTAGATTTGCTCAAGGCGATCAGGAACGGTTAGGCCCAGATTTGCGGATAACGCCAGTGATATGTAGTCGCCAAATTCATGATTTACCGCAGCCGGTAATTCGCAAAATGACCTTTGCGATCTGTGTTGATCCTTCCCATGCTGCAACAGGGCGGCAATCAAACGTATCGCGTGGTAATCGAAGCTCCCATCGACTTTGTTCGCCACGAGCGCTTCCAGCTGCAACGCAGGGATGGTCAGCAGTTCGTGAGTATTCCATTCGAAGTCATCGCCCAGATGGTTTCTTTCGCCAATGGAGTTCAGGTATGCCTGCGTATACCCGAAAGCGGCTGAAAGCTTGCCGTGGGTATGGCCATCAAACTCTGCCGAATTCGCTAGCGCACGCAACAAGTTGTCCAATGCGGCATTCAGATTTTCATCCGTTTGCCGGGTTGCAAAAGATTGCGCGTGAAACACACGCTGCATGGCAGAAAGGTATCGGCTTGTTGCAGCCTGCGGAACGGCGCGATGCAACCAGTGTAGTAAGGGCATCAGGTCGATGAAGTCGCCGAGGAAATGGCTCAGGTCCATATCCAATTTGATTGGCGGCTCCTCAACCGGAAGCGGCTGAGGGGCGACACCCCGGTGCCGAAGCTCGTTCTTGGCAAGGCTGAGTATGTTTTCGACTAACTCAAAACGCGCTTTCTCAAACCAGATCGGGGTGATGCCCAGCTTTGCCAGCTCCGCGTTGCGTTGCGCAATCTCTTCCAGGTTTTCGGGGGCTTGTTCAATTGAGAAGTGCTGCTTGGTCTCCTCCTCTTCGCCCATGCCTTCCCTGATCTTCCTGAACACCTGAACCGTCCTGTCATTGCTCAGGCTACAGCCCAGGAAGAGCAGGCTGCTGTTTTTGTAGTGGTAGGCGAGCAGCTTGGGTATGGGCTTGTGCATATTCAGACTGCCGTTACCGTAGGCTTCATCGTATTGGCTCTTGCTAAGGATGCATCGTTTCGGCTCGCGAATATCGCCGTGCAGCTTGATGACTGTGATCTTCTTCGGATCAGGCTGTTTCAATGCATTCAGGCCATTGATCACCTCAACCCGGCCGGCCTCGCCGGTTTCAAAAGACTGCTCCAGCAGGCGATCGTAATTGGTCGTAATCACCGTGTCCGTGAAAAGCTCGGAGATGCGCCAGATCACATCGGGTATAGTGAGGTTTCGGGAAAACTGATCGCGAATTTCCTGAATGAACACCTCGCGGCCACGGACGACCTCGATTTCTTCCAGCACGGTCTCAAAGGCGCCGCTTGCCAAAAGCGCTTCAATACGTTCCGAAGCAATATGTGCTGTTTTGCCTTGGTGCCGCAAATGATCCTTCCAACTTGAAAAGCCGGCCGATGCTGAGATACCCGCCCCCACAAACGGCACCACCGCCCCGGAATACATGAGATCGACAAGCTGAATGAAGTGATCCACATTGCGCTGGAACCAGTGGTCATCGCCAAGCTGCTCTTGAAACCAGGATTCGCCGAGCGCTTCGTGACGGCACTGTTTGCGAAACGCCTGAAACGCTTCGTCAAAGCCACTTCTGTCACCCGAGAATAGCGCCTTGCTTGGCTGGGGCAAGGCATCGACACCGTATTCAGCCCGAACATCCAGCCCCTCTTCGCTATCCAGCCAGTCGTTGAAGTCGGCAAAGTGCTCGTAACGGTAATGCTCGTCCTCGTCACACCAGATCATATGCGGCGCCGGGGTCATGTCTTGCTACTCAGCAGACGGCCTGCTCGACGATGGCGTCGGCGAGGTGGAGTTGGGTGGTTTGGGCGTCAGCTAAACGTGCCTTGAGGGCGTCGCACAGGGCCATGAGTTCATCGACTTTGGCGACGATGCGCTGCTGTTCTGCACGCGGTGGGATAGGTATGGGTAGGCTTTTCAGTGCTGTTTGATTGATTTTTGGCATAGTGCCAGACGTTCCGGTC
This sequence comes from Azoarcus sp., assembly GCA_013911595.1. Lineage (GTDB taxonomy): Bacteria > Pseudomonadota > Gammaproteobacteria > Burkholderiales > Rhodocyclaceae > Pseudazoarcus. Next base: position 1,235 of record JACESY010000020.1, on the reverse strand, counting down.
GCTCTCGAACGTAGGAATTCACGCGCCTGAACATGGCTCATTGCAAGGTGGATAAAATCAACACTCAATTCAGGTGACACCCGCAACTTCATCATCAAATCTGGATAAACGAATTGGTTTGGATTTCCGTGATAGACCGCAGATACACCCACGTACTCGATCGTGTTCCCTCGCTGAACAAGAATGTCGCCATCTCGAAGCCAGAGGTCTGATTCAGCCGGGATATCTGATGCGATAAATTTGAAATGCTCGCCTTTGAACTTGCCGGAGGTTGTAGCACTTAAGGTTAGTGAACGAACGGACGTCTCAAAATCTACTGCCTGTGGCGAAGTGCCGTTGGTCGGTCCGAATATCAGCAGATTGCCGAGGGGTTGCCATTGCCAAGAGACTGGAATGTTGAACTCCAATGCATCTTCCCATCCAACCACTAACTTTGCAGCGTTGCCTAAGAGGGCTTGACGTGCCTTTAGAATTCGTACAAGCAACTTGTCAACTGGTTCATCGTTGGAAACCTGGGGGACGAGCTTGCCCATGACGGCGAGTTGGAGGATAGATTGTTTGAGTTGGTCGATGCTAGCTTCGGTGGTGAACAGAGTGTCGAAGTGGCTGGCGATGCGCGCCCACGCTGCGCTGAATTCCTGTTGTGAATCGACGCGGATGAGCGTACCTAGCAGGGTTTCGACCAGGGTTTGGTGGGCTGTGAGGCTGTCGGTTTGCTGCTGTTCCAGTTGGTCGCACAGGGCCATGAGTTCGTCGACTTTTGCGACGATACGGTGTTGTTCAGTTACGGGGGGTAATGGCACCAACAGATGATTGAAGTTGGCTAGGCTCTGTTCACATTTGAAGTTTTATGTTCACATTCTGATCTTTGAGCGGAGATCAGGATGGCTCGGATGGTGCTGTCGGATGAACAGTGGGCGTCGATCGAAGATCTGTTGCCCGGCAAGCCAAGCGATCGTGGGCGTACGGCCAAGGACAATCGGTTGTTCGTCGAGGCTGTGCTGTGGTTGGCGCGCACGGGCAGCCCTTGGCGCGACCTTCCGCCCGAGTTTGGTAACTGGCACTCGACGTACGTACGCTTTGCGCGTTGGCGCGATGCTGGCGTCTGGGACCGAATCGCCTTTGCGTTGGCCGGTGAGCGCGATCTGGCGCGGGTGTTCATCGACTCGACCATCGTGCGTGCCCACCAGCACGCCTGTGGCGCCCAAAAAAAGTAGGGCCGCAGGCGCTGGGTC
>JACESY010000002.1 GCA_013911595.1 Azoarcus sp. | reverse complement strand
GGACCCGACCCCCCGTTTTCTCCTCGCCCACCCGTCTCACTTTATTGCGCTGGGTTTCGGTGCCGGCTTGGCGCCGGTCGCGCCAGGCACCTTCGGCACGTTGCTCGGCTGGGCAATTTATCCGCTGCTTGCATGGTCGCTGCCCGAGCCGATGCTGTTCGCGATGCTCGTCGTGTTCTTCGCCGGCGGCGTGCTCGCCTCTGAACGGGCCGGGCGGGCACTGGGCGTACCGGACCACGGCGCCATCGTGTGGGACGAGATGGTGGCGATCTGGCTGGTGCTGTTCTTCACACCGCCGACACTGGCCTGGCAGGTCGTGGCGGTGGCACTGTTCCGCTTCTTCGATATCGTCAAGCCGCCACCGGTGCGCAACGTCGAGGCAGCGTTCAAGGGCGGTTTCGGCGTGATGATCGACGACATCGTCGCGGCCGGCTATGCCTTGCTGGTGCTGGCGATCCTGGTGAGGATATTCGCATGACGCATGTCGACGACGAACTCGAAGCGCTGGCCACCGAGGTCGGGCGCTGGCTGTCGGACAAGGGCTGGCTGCTCGCCACCGCCGAGTCGTGCACCGGCGGCTGGATCTCGACCGCAGTCACGGCGGTGGCCGGCAGTTCCGACTGGTTCGACCGCGGCTTCGTGACCTACTCGTACGAGGCCAAGGAGGAAGTGCTCGGCGTGTCCCGCAAGACACTCGCCGAACGCGGCGCGGTCAGTGAGGAGGTCGTGCGCGAAATGGTCGCCGGTGCGCTTGCCGCGAGTCGCGCCGACGTCGTGCTGGCCGTCTCCGGCATCGCCGGACCGGGGGGCGCCACGGCCGACAAGCCGGTCGGCACCGTGTGCTTCGCATGGGCACGACGCGACGGCATCGTGGCGAGCGAGACATTGCGCTTCGACGGTGATCGCCGGGCAGTGCGGCTCGCCACGGTGCGCCACGCTCTGGGCATGCTCGCCGCACGCATCGGCGTTCCTTAGTTCACGCTGCGCGACCCCGCGCACATGCAATCTCTGTGCCATAATTTCCCACACTTCACGCAAGGACACGACATGGACGACAACAAGGCCAAGGCACTCGCCGCGGCGCTCACACAGATCGAGCGCCAGTTCGGCAAGGGTTCGATCATGCGTCTGGGCGACGACAGCCCTGAGCGCGACATCCAGTCGGTGTCGACAGGCTCGCTCGGGCTGGACATCGCACTGGGGCTGGGCGGCCTGCCGCGCGGCCGCGTGGTCGAGGTCTACGGCCCGGAGTCCTCCGGCAAGACGACGCTGACCCTGCAAGTCATCGCCGAGATGCAGAAGATCGGCGGTACGGCGGCCTTCATCGACGCCGAGCACGCGCTCGACGTGACTTACGCAGAAAAGCTGGGCGTCAAGATCGATGACCTGCTGATCTCGCAGCCGGACACCGGCGAACAGGCACTGGAAATTGCCGACATGCTGGTGCGCTCAGGCGGCGTCGACATGGTGGTCATCGACTCGGTTGCGGCACTCACGCCGAAGGCCGAGATCGAGGGCGAGATGGGCGACCAGTTGCCCGGCCTGCAGGCCCGACTGATGAGTCAGGCGCTGCGCAAGCTCACCGCCAACATCAAGCGCACCAACACGCTGGTGATCTTCATCAACCAGATCCGCATGAAGATCGGCGTGATGTTCGGCAACCCCGAAACCACCACCGGCGGCAACGCGCTCAAGTTCTATGCGACGGTGCGTCTGGATATCCGTCGCACCGGCGCAATCAAGCGCGGCGACGAGGTGGTTGGCTCGGAGACGCGCTGCAAGGTCGTCAAGAACAAGGTCGCGCCGCCGTTTCGCGAGGCGCACTTCGACATCCTCTACGGCACCGGCATCTCGCGCGAGGGCGAGATCATCGACCTGGGCGTGGAGCACAAGATCGTCGACAAGTCCGGCGCCTGGTACGCCTACAACGGCGACAAGATCGGCCAGGGCAAGGACAACGTGCGCGAGTTCCTGAAGAAGAACCCCGTCATGGCGCGCGAAATCGAGAACAAGGTGCGCGTGGCCGTGGGTCTGCCGGAAATGCCCGCGAGCGAGGCGGCACCCGAAGTACAGGCCTGATGACGGACGCGGCGGACCGGCTGCGGCAAAAGGCCCTCCGCCTGCTCGCTCTGCGCGAGCACTCGCGCACGGAACTCGCGCGCAAGCTCGCCGGCCTGGGCACCCCCGGTGAAGTCGAAGCGACCCTCGATCGCATGGCCGAACTCGGCCTGCAGTCGGACCGGCGTTTCGCCGAGAGCTGGGTGCGCAGCAAGGCTGCGCGCTTTGGCACGGCGCGGCTGCGCATGGAACTGACGCGTCGTGGCGTCGACACGGACATGATCGCCGAGGTATTGAGTGGCTCGGATGCCGGCACCGACATCGAGCGCGCCCGCGCGGTATGGGCTACAAAGTTCGGATCGATCGCGCGCGATCGCAGGGAATGGGCAAGACAGGCGCGCTTCCTGCAGGGGCGCGGATTTTCGACCGACGTGATCGCGAAGTTGCTGAAAGAGGGACCGGATGAGCCTGCTTGAAGTATCGGGACTACGCAAGAAATACAAGGCTCGTACGGTCGTGCGCGATGTCGAGTTCGAGGTCGCCCCCGGCGAGGTGGTGGGCCTGCTTGGCCCCAACGGCGCCGGCAAGACCACCTGCTTCTACATGATCGTCGGCCTGGTGCGCTGCGATGCCGGCACCATCCGCCTGGACGGCGCCGAACTGACGCACCTTCCGATCCACCGTCGCGCGCGCATGGGCCTGTCCTACCTGCCTCAGGAAATGAGCGTGTTCCGCCGCCTGACGGTCGCCGACAACGTGCGCGCAGTCCTGGAACTGCAGGAAGGTCAGGATGCAGCCAAGCTGAAGGAGCGACTCGAAGGACTGCTCGAGGATCTGGGCATTGCGCATCTGGCCGACAGCATGGCCGTATCGCTGTCCGGCGGCGAGCGCCGGCGCTGCGAGATCGCCCGCGCGCTGGCCACCAACCCGCGGTTGATCCTGCTCGACGAACCCTTCGCCGGGGTGGACCCGATCGCCGTACTCGACATCCAGAAGATCATCCGCTATCTGAAGGAGCGCGGCATCGGCGTACTGATCACCGACCACAACGTGCGCGAGACGCTGGGCATCTGCGACCACGCCTACATCATCAGCGAGGGCGAAGTACTCGCGCGCGGCCGACCCGACGAGATCATCGAAGATGAGCGCGTGCGGCGCGTCTACCTGGGCGAACACTTCCGGCTGTAGGCCGGGCAGATGGCGACATGAAGCAATCCCTCCAGCTCAAGCTCTCGCAGTCGCTCACGCTGACGCCGCAGTTGCAGCAGTCGATCCGTCTGCTGCAACTGTCGACGATCGAGCTGAACCAGGAGATCGAGCGTTTTCTCGCCGAGAACCCGCTGCTCGAACGCGAGGACGGCGACGACGGCCCCCCGCCTGCCCGCGGCGAGGCGCCCGCGCAGGAGAGCCCGACCACGACCTCGGCCGAGGGCCCCGCCGAACACGAAGGCCAACGCGAGACATCGGCCTCCGACACCACGCCTGACTTCCCGGAGCCGGGCGGCGACTGGGGGAGTGGCAGCCCGCGCAGCCGCGACGACGAGGACGAGCGCGACTACCAGGACGTGCAGGCCGCCTCGATCAGCCTGCGCGAGCATCTCAACGAGCAGATCAGCCTGTCGTCGATGTCCGACCGCGACCGCCTGCTGGCGCGCTTCATCATCGAGGCAATCGACGACGACGGCTACCTGAACCAGACGCTCGAAGAGCTGCTGGAGGTCATTCCGGATGACTTCGAGATCGAGCTCGACGACCTGCAGATCGCGCTCAGCCAGATCCAGAGCCTGGACCCGGCCGGAATCGCGGCACGCACGCCGGCCGAGTGCCTGGCGCTGCAACTGCGTGCGCAACCCGCAGGGGCGTGCCGCGATCTCGCGCTGGAAATCGTCGAGCACCACCTGCAACTGCTGGCCGAGCGCAACTTCGCGCGCCTGCGCCGCGAGACCGGCCGCAACGACGACGAGCTGCGCGAGGCGCATGCCCTGATCCGCGGCCTCGACCCGCACCCCGGCCTGCAGTACGGCGCCGACGATACCGGCTACATCGTGCCCGATGTCGTCGTGCGCAAGACGCGCACAGGCTGGCGCGCCAGCCTCAACGCCGACGCCATGCCCAAACTGCGCGTCAACCAGCTCTACGCCAGCATCCTGCAGCAGAACCGCGGCTCCAACGGCGCGCTCACCGGCCAACTGCAGGAGGCGCGCTGGCTGATCAAGAATGTGCAGCAGCGTTTCGACACCATTCTGCGCGTATCGCAAGCCATCGTTGACCAGCAGCGTCAGTTCTTCGAATATGGAGACGTGGCGATGCGGCCGCTGACGCTGCGCGAAATCGCCGATGAACTGGAGCTGCACGAATCGACCATCTCGCGGGTGACCACACAGAAGTACATGTCCACGCCACGCGGCGTGTTTGAACTCAAGTACTTCTTTGGCAGTCACGTATCCACGGACACCGGCGGAGCGGCCTCGTCGACCGCGATCCGCGCGCTGATCCGCCAGTTGGTCGATGCCGAGGACAAGAAGAAACCGTTATCCGATTCCCGCATCACGGATCTGCTCGGCGAGCAGGGCATCGTCGTCGCACGCCGCACGATCGCCAAATACCGGGAATCGCTGAACATCCCACCGGTCAGTCAGCGCAAGCAGATCTGACCCCATCCACGACGCGAGGAGCGATCATGAACCTGAACATCACCGGACACCACGTAGAAGTCACTCCCGCCATCCGGGAGTACGTCTCGGGCAAGATCGACCGCGTGATCCGTCATTTCGACAACGTCACCAGCATCAACGTGATTCTGTCGGTCGAGAAACTCGTGCAGAAGGCCGAGGTCACCCTGCATGTGCGTGGCAAGGATCTGTTTGCCGAGGCCGAGGACGGCGACCTCTACGCGGCCATCGACGCGATGACCGACAAGCTCGACCGCCAGGTGATCAAGCACAAGAACAAAAACCTCGAACACAACCACGAGGCGCTCAAGCACCAACCGGCCGACGAAGCCGCCGGTGAGCAATAGGGCGTGCAATAGTTCGCTGCATTGCACAATCGATTCTGCAAACCCGACGGGGTGCGTTTATACTCACGCCTCACAACGTGCCCGGCGCACCCCCGAAACCCATGATCGTCCTGGCGATTGCGGCACGCCGCAAGTGCCAGGCGCCTCCCAAATGAGTCTGATAGCCGAACTCCTTCCCAGCGAAAACGTCGTCATCGATCTGGATGCAAGCAGCAAGAAGCGCGTGTTCGAGCGGGCCGGCCTGCTCTTCGAGAACAATCAGGGCATCGGCCGCAGCGATGTGTTCGACAGCCTGTTCTCGCGCGAGCGTCTGGGCTCCACCGGCCTGGGGCAGGGCATCGCGATTCCGCACGGACGCATCAAGGGCCTGAAGACAGCCGCCGGCGCGTTTTTCCGGCTCAGCAACCCGGTGCAGTTCGACGCCCCGGACGGACGGCCGGTCAACATGCTGTTCGTGCTGCTCGTCCCCGAACAGGCCAACGAGCAGCATCTGCAGTTGCTGTCCGAACTGGCGCAGATGTTCAGCGACGCGAGCTTCCGCGACCGGCTGCAGGATGCAGCCGATGGCGACGCCATCCACGAACTGTTCACCGGCTGGGCGCCGCATGCGGCAGATCAGCGTCGCGCGGCTGTTTGAATCGCGCCGCGAGGCGCTGGCGCTGAGCCATGTCTGCGGGCCGCTCGATCGTTCGATCGCGGTTGCCGAGACCAACCTGTGGCCCGCCGATCTGGTCGGTCACCTCAACCTGATCCACCCCGAGCGCGTGCAGGTCGTCGGCAACGCCGAACTGGCCTGGGCCCGTCGCCAGCCGCAGGAGCGCATCGTCCAGCATCTGGACGATGTCTTCGGCGCCTCCCCGCCCGCCATCATTGTCGCGGACGACTGCGAACTGCCGGTGCTGATGCGCCAACTGTGCGTCGCCCATGATGTTCCGCTGTTCATGACTCCGCAGACCTCCGCGCGCGTCATCGACCAATTGCGCGGCTATCTCGCGCACGAGCTGGCCGAAAAGGTCTCGCTGCACGGCGTGTTCATGGACGTACTGGGCATCGGCGTGTTCATTACCGGCGATTCGGGCACCGGAAAATCCGAACTCGCGCTCGAACTGATCTCGCGCGGCCACGGCCTGGTCGCCGACGACATCACCGAGTTCTCGCGTATCGCCCCGGCGGTGATCGAGGGGCGATGCCCCGAACTGCTGCAGGACTTCATCGAAGTGCGCGGCCTCGGGGTGCTCAACATCCGCACGATCTTCGGCGAGACCGCCTCGCGGCGAAAGATGCGCCTACGTCTGGTCGTGCACCTGGAGCGCCGCATGCCCGGCCAGGACGACCCGGACCGGCTACCCATTCACCTCGAGACGCAGGAGATTCTCGGCGCGCAGATCCCGCGCACGGTGCTGCCGGTGGCCGCCGGGCGCAACCTCGCCGTGCTGCTCGAAGCGGCCGTGCGCTCGACCATCCTCAAGCTGCGCGGCATCGACGCCACCCAGGAGCTGATCGAACGCCACCAGCGCCTGCTCGGATCGGGCGGCGAGCCGGACTGATTCCTCACTTGCCGGTTCACGTCGGCGACTGATACGCTCTTGGCCCTTTACGCCCGCATCGGCCCCCACATGAAAACCCCGCCGGATTATCTGGAACGCATCCTCAACGCGCAGGTGTACGACGTCGCCGAGGAGACGCCGCTCGAGCGTGCGGACAGCCTTTCGGCGCGGCTGGGCAACTCGCTGCTGCTCAAGCGCGAGGACATGCAGCCGGTGTTCAGCTTCAAGATCCGCGGCGCCTACAACAAGATGGCCAACCTCTCGCCGGCCGCCCTCAAGCGCGGCGTGATCTGCGCTTCAGCCGGCAACCACGCACAGGGCGTGGCAATGTCGGCCGCAAAGCTGGGCACGCGGGCGGTCATCGTGATGCCGACCTCGACCCCCCAGATCAAGGTGGACGCGGTGCGCGGGCGCGGTGGCGAGGTGGTGCTGGTGGGCGACTCGTTCTCCGAGGCCTTCGCCCACGCCAAGCAGCTCGAAAAGGAAGAGCGCCTGACCTTCGTCCACCCCTTCGATGACCCGGACGTAATCGCCGGACAGGGCACGATCGGCATGGAGATCCTGCGCGCCCACCCGCGCCCCATCCACACCATCTTCTGCTGCGTCGGCGGCGGCGGCCTGATCTCGGGCATCGCCGCCTACGTCAAGCGGCTGCGCCCGGAAACACGCATCATCGGCGTCGAGGCCGAGGGTTCGGAGGCGATGACGAAGTCGCTCGCCGCAGGCCGCCGCGTGGAACTGGACCAGGTCGGACTGTTTGCCGACGGCGCAGCGGTGAAACTGGTCGGCGCCGAGACCTTCCGCTTGTGCCAGGAATACGTCGACGAGATGATCGTCGTCGACAACGACGCGATCTGCGCGGCGATCAAGGACGTCTTCGAAGACACGCGCTCCATTCTCGAGCCGGCCGGCGCGCTCGCCGTGGCGGGCGCCAAGGAGTACGTCAAGCGCCACAAGTTGCGCGACAAGACGCTGGTGGCGATCGCCTCGGGCGCGAACATGAACTTCGACCGCCTGCGCTTCGTCGCCGAACGCGCCGAATTGGGCGAGCAGCGCGAAGTCATCCTCGCCGTGACCATCCCCGAGCAGCCCGGCTCGTTCCGCAAGTTCTGCAGCCTGCTGGGCAAGCGCAACATCACCGAGTTCAACTACCGCTACGACGATTCGTCGAACGCCCACATCTTCGTCGGCATCAACGTGTCCAACCGCGCAGAGGCCAGCCGCATGATCGAAATGCTGGCTCGCCACGATCTGCCGGCCATCGACCTGACCGACGACGAGATGGCCAAGAGCCACATTCGTTACATGGTCGGCGGGCGCGCACCGCACGCCGACAACGAGCTGCTCTACCGCTTCATCTTCCCGGAACGACCCGGCGCGCTGATGAATTTCCTCACGCAACTGCGCTCGGACTGGAACATCAGCCTGTTCCATTACCGCAATCACGGCGCCGACTTCGGCCGCGTACTGGTCGGCATGCAGGTGCCGCCCGGCGACAAGACCGCCTTCAACGAATTCCTCGAGCGGCTCGGCTACGATTACGCAGAAGAGACCGACAACCCGGCCTACAAGCTGTTCCTGGGCTAGCCGGCGGCGAGCCGGCACGCACTCCTGATTCCTTTCTGCGGAGTCGCGCTCGCCTGCGGCGCGACGCGGCCTAAGTCACTGCGCGGAACGCGCCCGCCTCGGTGACGAGCCAGTCCATCGCCCTGTCGTGCGGCTGAGGCAGTACAGTGTCCACACGCCCCAGCTCGAAGCCGACACCGACGGCCACCGCGTCGAGCACGGCCAGCGTCCGGTCGAAGTAGCCGCCACCGTATCCGAGCCGGAAACCCCCGCCGTCGAAGGCATTGAGCGGCACCAGCACGAGTTGCGGCACGACCTCCTCGCCCGCCGGCGGATGAGGAATGCCGTGGCGATCGGGTTCCAGCCTCATGCCCGGTGTCCAGCGACGGAACGCGAGCGGCGCTTCACGGTCCGTCACGACCGGGAGCGCAGCGATGCGCGAGCCATCCTGCGCGAGCCAGCGAGCGACGAAGTGACGCAGATCGGGCTCGGCGCGAAACGGCCAGCAAAATGCCAGCCGGCGCGGTGCGAATCGTTCGAGCAAGTCTGCCAGATGCACCTCGAGGCGCCGCTCGAGTGCGCCGCGCGCGGTTGCGGTAAGGGCCTCGCGTGCGGACAGGGCGGCGTTTCGCAGCGCGCGCCGGCGCGCTACGATGTGAACATCGGATTGCGGCTCCTTCATGCCCGGAGCGCCGTGATGCATTCTTCACCGGGCCATGGTCGCGGAAACATGAAACACGTCCTTGTCGGTCTGATGGTTGCGGTTCTCGCCGGTGCGACACTCGCGCAGTCGGGTGACAAGCGCATTCTAGCGGCGCGCGATGCGCTGCGAAGCGGCGATCATGCGACGCTCGAACGCCTCGCATCAAGCGCGGACGACCACCTGCTCGGACACTACGTCGAATACTGGCGCCTGCTCTCGCGCCTCGATCGCAGCGATGAGGCAGTGCCTTCGGCCGCGCTGCAGGCCTTCGTGACCCTGCACTCGGGCAGCGTGCCCGCTGCACGGCTGGCGGCCCAATGGCTGCGTCGGCTGGCCGTGGACGAAGACTGGGAAGGCGTGCTGAACGTTTTTCCGCACACCGAGGCCGACGTCGAACTGCGCTGCCTGGCCTGGCTGGCGCGGCACCACCTCGGCGACGCCACCGTATTCGACGAGGTCGCCACGGCCTGGCGTGATCTGGCCTCCAACCCGGCCGCCTGTGACCCGGTGCTGGAAACGGCGGCCACCACCGCCCGCGTTCCGGTCGACGAGGTGTGGTGGCGCTTTCGCCAACAGATCGACAGCCGCGACCCGTCCCCGGCGCGCACCACACTGGAGTGGCTCGGTGTCGGCCAGGCACGCCCGCTGCGCCAACTGCTTGCTGACCCGGCCGGCTACCTCGACCGGCTGCCCGAGGACTTTCACCGCAGTCGCGCCGGACGCGAACTTGCGCTGGCCGCGCTGGTGCGCCTGGCCCGTCGTGACCCGCCGCTGGCCCACGTGCGTCTGCTGCGCCGCGCCGAGCACTTCACCACGGACGAACAGCGCCATGCCTACCTTGCCCTCGGCTACCACGGCGCACTCTCGCGTCTGCCGCTGACCACCGAGTGGTACCGGGCCGCCGGCGACATCGACATGACCGCCGGCCAGCGCGAATGGCGCGTGCGCGCGGCGCTGCGTGCCGGCGAGTGGGAATACGTCGAACAGACCATCGACGGACTCGATTCCGCCCAGCGATCCGAGCCTGAGTGGATCTACTGGCATGCCCGCGCACTGGCCGAACGGGGCAATCACGAGGCGGCCAAGGCCCGCTACGCGGAAATCTCCGGTCAGTATGGCTACTACCCGATGCTCGCCGCCGAGGAACTGGGTCGGCCATTCGTCGCGCCCGAGCGCTCCGCGGCGCTCGCGCCCGAGGACAAGGCGCGTGCCGCGCTCGATCCGGGTATTCGGCGGGCGATGACTTTCTATGCGCTGGGCCTGCCCACCGAAGGCTTGCGCGAATGGATCGCCGCGCTGCGCGGCAAGGATCGCGATTTCATCCTCGGCGCAGCCCATGTCGCGCTCGACCAGGGGCTTCTCGAGCGCGCGATCAATGCCGCCGAGTACGCCGACGCTGGCGACAACTTCGAGTTGCGCTTCCTGACGCCCTACCGCGAGCTGGTCGAGCCCCAGGTCGTGCGCCAGAACCTCGATCTGGCCTGGGTCTACGGCCTGATGCGCCAGGAGAGCCGTTTCAACATTCCCGCGCGATCGAGCGCAGGAGCGCAAGGGCTGATGCAGGTGATGCCCGCCACGGGCCGCTGGGTGGCAGGTCAGATCGGGCTCAAGAGCTACCATCCACGCATGCTCAACGACCCCAAGACCAACGTGCTGCTGGGCACGAGCTACCTGCGACTGATCCTCGCCGATCTGGACGACCATCCGGTACTCGCCTCGGCCGGTTACAACGCCGGCCCGAGCCGCGCACGCCGCTGGCGCAGCGAACATCCGATCGAGGGCGCGATCTACGTCGCGACCATCCCCATCGACGAGACTCGCGAATACGTCCAGAAGGTGCTCGTCAACAAAGTCGTCTATGCCGCGCTGCTCGAAGGCAGTGCGCAATCGCTCAAGGCGCGCCTGGGCACGATCCCGGCGGCCGTCGAGACGACCGCCAACCGTTGAGGTGGACATGAACGATCGACGCATACTCGTGACCGGCGGCAGCGGCTTCATCGGCAGCGCCGTGGTCGCCCGGCTGGTCGAACAGGGATACCGGGTGCGCGTGCCCACGCGCGAGCCGAAGCGCGCGCGCCATCTGGCCGAGCTGGACGGCGTAGAGATCGTCGAGGCCGATGTGCACGACGACGCGACCCTCGCACGTCTGGCCGAAGACACACAGGCCGCGGTCAACCTCGTGGGCGTGTTGCACTCGCGCTCCGCCGAGCCGTGGGGGCCGGACTTCGACGCCGCACACGTGGCCTTTCCGCGGCGCCTGGTCGCGGCGCTCAAGGCCGCGGGCTGCGCACACCTGGTGCACGTGAGCGCGCTCGGTGCCGACGACAACGGCCCTTCCGAATACCAGCGCTCCAAGGCCGCCGGCGAAGCCGCCGTGCGTGAGGGCGGCGATGCGCCCGCATGGACCATCCTGCGCCCCTCGGTGGTGTTCGGCCCCGGCGACAGCTTTCTCAACCTGTTCGCGCAACTGACGAAGTTCTCCCCGATGCTGCCGCTCGCCGGCGCCGAAACGCGCTTTCAGCCGGTGTTCGTCGGCGACGTGGCGGAAGTCGTCGCACGCTGTCTCGACGACGAGTCCGCGCGCGGCCAGGTCTTCGAAGTGGCGGGACCCACGGTCTACACATTGATCGAACTGGTGCGCTACGTGTGTCGCGAGACCGGACGCAGCCGCCTCGTATTCGGCCTGCCCGAGCCGCTCGCAATGGCGCAGGCGGCAACCTTGGAGCTGCTGCCGAATCCGCCGATGAGCCGCGACAACGTGCGCTCGCTGCGTGTGGACAACGTCGCGCACGACTCGCCGCTGCCGTTCGGCCTGACGCCGACCGCGCTCGAGGACGTCGCTCCGGGCTATCTGGGCAGGGGCGCGCGCGACTGATGCAAAGCTATGTGGTCGGCGGTGCGGTACGCGACGAATTGCTGGATCTGCCGGTGCGCGACCGCGACTGGGTCGTGGTCGGCGCCACCCCCGAGGAAATGATCGCTGCCGGCTTCCGCCCGGTAGGCAAGGACTTCCCGGTGTTCCTGCACCCGGACACCAATGAGGAGTACGCGCTGGCGCGCACCGAGCGCAAGAGCGGCCGCGGCTACAAGGGCTTCAGCTTCCACGCCGCGCCCGACGTGACCCTGGAACAGGACCTGCGGCGGCGCGACCTGACCGTCAACGCGATGGCGCGCGACGAACACGGCGAAATCGTTGACCCCTTCGGCGGGCGACGCGACCTGGACGCGCGCGTGCTGCGCCACGTCAGCCCGGCCTTTGCCGAAGATCCGCTGCGCATCCTGCGCGTCGCGCGCTTTGCCGCGCGCTTTGACGAATTCTCGGTGGCGCCCGAGACGATGGGGCTGATGCGCGACATCGTCGCCGCTGGCGAGGTCGAGCACATCGTGGCCGAGCGCGTGTGGCAGGAGATCGCGCGCGGACTGATGGAGACGCACCCGCAGCGCATGTTCGCCGTGCTGCGCGAGAGCGGTGCACTCGCACGATTACTGCCCGAACTCGATGCCCTGCCCGCCGACGGACGCGACGCGCTGGACGCGGCTCTCGCGCGTGCAGTCGCGCGCGATGCAGCGCTCGAGGCACGCTGGGCCGTGGCACTGCACCGACTCGATGGCGACACACCCCGCGCCGTATCCGAACGGCTCAAGGCGCCAAACGACGCCCGCGACCTGGCCGCAATGCTCGCGCGCGAACGGGACGCGCTGCACACCAAGGCGAACGGGGCCGAGTCGATGCTCGGTCTGCTGACGCGCTGCGACGCCCTGCGCCGGCCCGAGCGCTTCGCCGCACTGCTCGAGGCCGCGCACGACTGCGCCCCCGACTTCGACCCGACGCTGTGGCGTGGCGCGCTCGCCGCAGCGCAAGGGGTGGATGCCGGCGCGATCGCGGCTGCCTGCGTCGACAAACGCGAGATCCCGGAACGCATTCGTGCCGCGCGCATCGCGGCGATCGCCAAAGGCTAGATCGACCAGAGAAGCAGCATCGCCACTGCCGACAGCAGCAAGGTGCTCGTAAACGGGAAATGGTAGGCTCGCCCGCGGAAGTTGAAATGCACGTCACCGGGCAGGCGCCCGAGGCGCAGGTGGCGCGACAGCGTCGCGCGGAACATGCCGGTGACGAGGACGATGACGAGGATGACGATCAACCATTTCAACATGCGGCATTAGACCCCGAAGCACGGCAACCCGCCAACCGGAAAGGACGCCATGATCACCCTGTACACCTGGAGCACGCCGAACGGCCGCAAGGTCTCGATCGCACTGGAGGAACTCGGGCTCGACTACGACGTGAAGAGCATCGACATCACGAAGGGCGAGCAGCACGCGGCGGAGTTTCTCGCGATCAGCCCCAACAACAAGATCCCGGCCATCGTCGATGACGACGGCCCGGAGGGACGGCCGATCGCACTGTTCGAATCGGGGGCGATCCTGATCTATCTCGCCGAAAAGCTCGGCCGCCTACTGCCAACCAGCGCGCGCGAGCGCCTGGACGTGCTGCAATGGCTGATGATGCAGATGGGCTCGGTCGGTCCGATGATGGGTCAGGCACACCATTTCCTGCGCTTCGCGCCCGAGGACGTGCCGTACGCGAAGAAGCGCTACTCGGACGAGACGCGACGCATCTACGGCGTGCTCGACCGCCGGCTGGCCGAGCACGAATGGCTGGCGGCCGGCGAATACACCATCGCCGATATCGCCACCTTTCCGTGGATCGCGCGTCACGAGTGGCAGCAGGTGGCGCTCGAGGACTTCCCCAACGTCAAGCGCTGGTTCGACGCGATCGCCGCCCGCCCCGCGGTCGCACGCGGCATGAAGGTGCCCGGCTGATGGCTACGGGGCGTCGTCTTGAGTTCATCTCCCGCCTGCCCGAAGGCGAGCCCCGGCCACAACCGCTGCTGTTCGTGCACGGCGCCTATACCGGGGCGTGGTGCTGGGACGAGTATTTCCTGCCCTTCTTCGCGCGCCACGGCTACGCCGCGCACGCGCTGTCGCTGTCCGGCCACGGCGACAGCGACGGCCGCGACGTGCTCGATACGCTGCGCATCTCCGACTACGTCGACGACGTCGAACGTGCGATCGAGCGCCTGCCCGTGCCACCCGTGCTGATCGGCCACTCGCTGGGCGGATTCGTCGTACAGCACTGCCTGACCCGGCTGCGCCCCGCCGCGGTCGCCCTGCTCTGCGCCGTGCCGCCCTCCGGGCTCGCCTGGTCGTCCTTGTCGATGCTGATGCATCACCCCAGCCTGCTCGTCACGCTCAACAGCATCCTCGGCGGGCGCTCGCCCGATGTCGAGAACGTGCGCGAGGCGCTGTTCCACCAACCCGTCGAGCGCGCCCGGCTGGAGCGCTTCGTGCGCCACAGCCAGCCCGAGTCGATGCGCGCGATCTGGGACATGATGGGCTTCGACCTGCCCGATCGCCGCCGCATGCATCGCGTGCCTCTGCTCGTGCTGGGCGCCGAACACGACCGCCTGATCCCGCCCTCGGAAGTCCGTTCGGCCGGTCGTTCGCTGGGCAAGTCCGCCGAGATCATCCCCGGCCTGGGTCACGCGGTGATGCTCGAACGCGACTGGGAGCGGGTTGCCACGCGCCTGCTGCAATGGCTGGAAAGCCCGACCGCCCGAGGATCGGACACATGAACGACATCCCGGTGATTCTCGTCACCGGCGCCGCACGACGCGTCGGCGCCGAGATCGCGCGTACGCTGCACGCAGCCGGTTGCCGCGTGCTCATCCACTACCGTGGCAGCGCGCAGGCCGCCAGCGCGCTGGCCGATGAACTCAACCGGCAACGCAGCGGCTCGGCCGCCACGCTCGTCGGCGATCTGGGCGACATCGCCGCCACGCAGCGCATCGCGGCGGACGCGATGGCATGCTTCGGCCGCGTCGACGGCCTGGTCAACAACGCCTCAAGTTTCTTCGGAACGCCGCTCGGGAACATCGACCAAGCGGCCTGGGACGACCTGACCGGCTCCAACCTGAAGGGGCCGCTGTTCCTGACCCAGGCGCTGGCACCGGCGCTCACGCAGGCCGGCGGCGCCATCGTCAACATCGTCGACATCCATGCCCAGCGGCCGTTGCGCGGCTATCCGCTGTATTGCGCCGCCAAGGCCGGCCTGCTCGGCCTGACCCGCGCCCTGGCCGTCGAACTGGCGCCGCGGGTGCGCGTCAACGGCGTGGCCCCCGGGCCCATCGAATGGCCCGAGGACGGCCAGTTCCCGGACGCCGAGCGCGAGGCCATCGTCGCCGACACCCTGCTCGGGCGCGAAGGCCGGCCGAGCGACATCGCCGGCGCGGTGCGCTATCTGCTGCTCGACGCACCCTACGTCACCGGCCAGATCCTGGCCGTCGATGGTGGGCGCAGCGCCCACCTGGCCACGCCCGGCAGCACGCCTGGGCGCGTATAATCGGCCGCCGTTGCAAGAGGATTCGGGTTTGTGAACGCACCGGCTGAAATTTCCCGCAGCACGCCCCAGCGGCTGTCCAACACCGCGGAAAGACTGAAGAAGAAGCTCGAGCGCTGCGTCGGGCAGGCGATCGGCGACTTCGACATGATCGCCGACGGCGACACCGTGATGGTGTGCGTATCCGGTGGCAAGGATTCTTACACGCTGCTGTCGTGCCTGCTCGCGCTGCGCGAGCGCGCACCGGTGGACTTTCGCATCGTCGCGATGAATCTCGACCAGAAGCAGCCCGGCTTCCCGGCTGACGTGCTGCCGGCTTACTTCGAGTCGCTCGGCGTCGAGTACCGCATCGTCACCGAGGACACCTACTCCATCGTCCGCGACAAGATCCCCGAGGGCAAGACCACCTGCTCGCTGTGTTCGCGCCTGCGTCGCGGCATCATCTACCGCACGGCGCACGAGATCGGCGCCACGCGCATCGCGCTCGGCCACCACCGCGACGACATCCTCGAGACCTTCTTCCTCAACCTGTTCTTCGGTGGCCGCACCAAGTCCATGCCGCCCAAGCTCGTCAGCGACGATGGCGAACACGTCGTGATCCGGCCGCTGGCCTATTGCACCGAGGCCGACATCGCGCGCTTCGCCCGTGCCATGGACTACCCGATCATCCCGTGCAACCTGTGCGGCTCGCAGGAAAACGCCCAGCGCAAGCACGTCAAGGCGATGCTGCAGGGCTGGGCGAGCGAGCACCCCGGGCGAATCGAGTCGATCTTCACGGCACTGGCCAACGTCGTGCCCTCGCACCTGATGGACGACGCGTTGTTCGATTTTCGCGGGCTCACGCACGGCACCGAAGTGGCCGAAGGCGACACGGCCTTCGACCCGCCTGACCTGCCTGCGGCCACGCTCGGCGGCATACGCATCCTTGGCTAAGTGCGAGTCCGCAACAAGCCGTTGCGCCCGCTCCAGCATTCCCCCATCATATGCCGCATCGCCCTGAAACACGCCCTGGGCGGGGTCTCCCTGCGGCACTACGGATAAACACATGCCGAAAACCTGCATTCTCGTCGCCGAGATTCTCGGGGGCCCCGCGCCCCGCTCCGGGGCCGCTGCCGACGAGGCCCGGCACACGCTGGAGCGTTGTCGCAACCGCATCAAGCTGGCGGTGGAATCGAACGGCGGCAAATGCGCGGACACGGTCGCACCGGATCTGAAGGCCGGCTTCGCCAGCGCCGACGCGGCGGTGCTCGCCGCCTGCGAGATGATCGACCGCGTGCATACACTGCCCCCGGCGCGCGGCGCGCGATTCGCGCTGCGCGTGGGCCTGGCGGCAGGCGACGGTGATGCAGCCGTGACCGCAGCGGCGCGCCTGCGCGCCCTGGCGCGCGCCGGCGAAGCCCTGCTCGATGCACACGCCGCCGACGCCCTGAGCGCACCGACGCGTCAGTTCGCGCGCATCGTGGCCGCGCCGACGCGTGCCGGCATCGAAACCGGGGTCGAACTGATCCTGCGCCACGCCGAAGACACCCTCGCACCGGCCGTGCATCCGGTTTCGCCGCGCCTGCGCGTGCACCACGGCGGGCGCACGCTGTATGTGGATGAGACCCACCCGCGCCTGCTGCTCGGGCGCGATGCGACCAACGACCTGGTGATCGGCGACCCGCGCGCTTCACGAATCCACGCGACGATCGCGCATCGCGCCGGCGGATTCGTGCTCATCGACCACAGCAGCAATGGCTGCTGGATCGAGGCCCACGACACCGAAGCGCGCTGCGTCAAGGGCAACGAGGCCGGCCTGCCCGGACGGGGCCACCTCGGCCTGGGCGCGCCGGCCACGGATGGAGACTCGAACCGGGTCGATTTCGAGGTCGGCTGAGGCGCTCTTGCGCGGCGCAACACCCAGCCCACGCGCGCTAAGCGCGGCGGTTTTCCGTTTCCGGATCAATGCCCTGTAGCTACAAGGGGTTTGCGGCCGGAACTTAGTCGGGCAACTCACGGTACAATCGTTGGTCCCATTGCAGCAATTGCACCGGAACCGTCCCGCCCATGACTCAGCGCCTGCGAGAAATCCCCTACAACTACACCTCGTTCTCGGATCGCGAGATCGTCATCCGCCTGCTCGGCACCGAGGCCTGGGCGATCCTCGACGGCCTGCGCGCCGAGCGCGTCACCGGACGCTCGGCGCGCATGCTCTACGAGGTGCTGGGCGACATCTGGGTCGTTCAGCGCAATCCCTACCTGCAGGACGACTTGCTCGCCAGCCGTGACCGGCGCGAGGCGCTGGTCGGCGCGATGCGTCACCGTCTGCGCGAGGTCGAGAAACGCCGCCAGGAGAGTTCGGCAGACGACCCGGAACGCTCCGCCAAGGTCGCCCGGCTGGTCAATGCGGCCGAGGCCGCGGTCGGTGAGTTCGCGCGCTTCTTCGACGACACCGGGGCACTGCGCAAGCGCGTCGCCAAGGTGCTGGCGCGCCACACGCGACGCGACAACATCTGCTTCGATGGTCATACGCGCGTCTCGCACGTGACCGACGCCACCGACTGGCGCGTCGAATACCCCTTCGTGGTGCTGCGCCCCGACACCGAGGACGAGATCGCCGCGCTGGTGCGCGACTGCATCGAGCTGGGCCTGACCATCATCCCGCGCGGCGGCGGTACCGGCTACACCGGCGGCGCGATCCCGCTGGACGCGAGATCGGTGGTCATCAATACCGAAAAGCTCATCACCCTGGGCGCGATCGAGGAGCGCGTGCTGCCCGGTCTGGACGCCCCGGTGGCGACGATCCGCACCGGCGCCGGCGTGATCACCGCGCGCGTGGCCGAAGCGGCCAGCGGAGCCGGGCGCGTGTTCGCAGTCGACCCGACCTCGGCCGAGGCCTCCTGTATCGGCGGAAACATCGCGATGAACGCCGGCGGCAAGAAGGCCGTGCTGTGGGGCACGGCGCTCGACAACCTGGCCTGGTGGAAGATGGTCACGCCCGACGGCGAATGGCTGGAGGTCGAACGCCTCAACCACAATCTGGGCAAGATCCACGAGCAGGAAACGGTCGAATTCCGCCTGCGCCGCTTCGACGCGAGCGGCCGCAAGCAACTTGGCGAGGAGATTGTGAGCCTGCCGGGCGCGAGCTGCCGCAAGGCCGGTCTGGGCAAGGACGTCACCGACAAGTTTCTCGGCGGCGTGCCGGGCGTGCAGAAGGAAGGCACGGACGGGCTGATCGTGGCCGCGCGCTGGGTATTGCACAAGATGCCGCCACACACGCGCACCGTGTGCCTGGAATTCTTCGGTCAGGTGCGCGAGGCCGTGCCGGCGATCGTCGAGATCACCGACTACTTCAAGCCCGGCGGCGAGGGCCATGCGACCGGCGTACAACTGGCCGGCCTCGAGCACCTGGACGAACGCTACGTCAAGGCCGTGGGCTACGCCACCAAGGCGCGCCGCCACGGGCGGCCCAAAATGGTCCTGGTGGGCGACATCGTCGGCCACGACGAGGACGCGGTGATGACCGCCGCCTCGGAAGTGGTGCGCATGTGCAACGCGCGTTCGGCCGAGGGCTTCATCGCCGCCTCCGACGAGCAGCGCAAGCGCTTCTGGCTGGACCGCTCGCGAACCGCGGCGATCTCCAAACACACCAACGCCTTCAAGATCAACGAGGACGTGGTCATCCCGCTCGATCGCATGGGCGACTACTGCGACGCCATCGAGCGCATCAACATCGAGCTGTCCACCGCCAACAAGCTCGCGCTGTGCGACGCGCTGGCCGAATTCGTGGCCGGCGACCTGCCGATCGACGTTGGCGACACCGACCTGGACAAGGAAGAACTGATCGGCGAGAGTCGCAGCACCGCACTCGAAGCCATCGCCGAGATCCGAGCGCGCTGGCAGTGGATCCTCGACAACCTCGACACGCCGCTGGCCGAGGCCGAGACCTCGCTGTCCGGTCTGGGCATTGCCGCCAGCGAGTTCACCAATCGCGCGGCCGACCCGGTGCTGTTCCACCGCCTGCAGGACTATTCCATCCGCGTGTCGTGGAAGGCCGAACTCAAGCCGCGCCTGGAGCACAGCTTCGACGGCGTGGTGTTCGCACCCGTGCGCGAGCGCATCGAGGCCATCCACCGAGAAGTGCTGCGCGGACGCGTGTTCGTGGCGCTGCACATGCACGCGGGCGACGGCAACGTGCACACCAACATTCCGGTCAACTCCGACCACTACGAGATGCTGACCACGGCCAACCGCACGGTCGACCGCATCATGGCGATTGCGCGATCGCTCGATGGCGTGATCTCCGGTGAGCACGGCATCGGCATCACCAAGCTCGACTACCTCACCGACGCCGAGATGGCGGGCTTCTGGGACTACAAGAAGAAGGTTGACCCCAACGGCCACTTCAACCGCGGCAAGCTGATGCGTGGCGGCGAGCACAACGCCAATCTGGATCTCGCCTACACCCCCAGCTTCAACCTGATGGGGCACGAGTCGCTGATCATGGAGCAGACCGAGATCGGCGAGATCGCGCACGACATCAAGGACTGCCTGCGCTGCGGCAAGTGCAAGCCGGTGTGCTCGACCCACGTGCCGCGCGCCAACCTGCTGTATTCGCCGCGCGACAAGATCCTGTCCACGTCTCTGCTGATCGAGGCCATCCTCTACGAGGAGCAGACGCGGCGCGGCGTGTCGCTGGCCCACTGGGCCGAGTTCGAGGACGTGGGTGACCACTGCACCGTGTGCCACAAGTGCGAGAAACCCTGTCCGGTGGACATCGACTTCGGCGACGTGTCGATCAAGATGCGCAACCTGCTGCGCAAGCAGGGCAAGCGCTCGTTCAACCCCGGCACCACGGCGGCGATGGCCTTTCTCACGGTCAAGGACCCGGCGACCATCAAGCTCATCCGCAAGGGCATGATCGAATGGGGCTACAAGGCACAGCGCCTGGGCCACCGCATCGGCAAGTCGCTGGGGTTGATCCAGGAGCAGGTCAAGGCACCGCCGGCCACGCTCGGCAAGGGTTCGATCAAGGCGCAGGTGATCCACTTCATCAACAAGCCCATGCCCGGCAACCTGCCCAAGCGCACCAGCCGCGCGCTGCTCGACATCGAGGACGACAAGATCGTGCCGGTGATCCGCGACCCGCAGGGGCGGCGCGACGAATCCGAGGCGGTGTTCTATTTCCCCGGCTGTGGCTCGGAGCGCCTGTTCAGCCAGGTGGGCCTGGCCACGCAGGCCATGCTCTACCACGTCGGCACCACCACGGTGCTGCCGCCGGGCTATCTATGCTGCGGCTATCCGCAGACCTCGGCCGGCTTCGAGGACAAGGGCCAGCAGATCACCACCGACAACCGGGTGCTCTTCCACCGCGTCGCCAACACGCTTAACTACCTCGACATCAAGACCGTGATCGTGTCCTGCGGCACCTGCATGGATCAACTCATGAAATACCAGTTCGAGCAGATCTTCCCCGGCTGCCGGCTGCTCGACATCCACGAATACCTTATGGAAAAGGGCGTCAAGCTCGAAGGCATCGAGGGCGTGCGCTACATGTACCACGAGCCCTGCCACACGCCGATGAAGCAGTATCAGGGCATCAAGGTGGCCAACGAGCTGATGGGCACGCGCGTGGATCTCAACGACCGCTGCTGCGGCGAATCGGGCACGCTCGCCGCCTCGCGCGCCGACATCTCGACGCAGGTGCGCTTTCGCAAGCAGGAAGAGATCGAGAAGGGCGCCGCCGCGCTGCGCGAAGACGCGCCGAGCGCGCCGGTCAAGGTCCTGACCTCGTGCCCGAGCTGCCTGCAGGGGCTGTCACGCTTCTCCGACGACGGCAAGGTCGAGGCCGACTACATCGTGGTCGAGATCGCCCGCCACATCCTCGGCGAGAACTGGATGCCCGAGTATGTCGCGCGCGCCAACCAGGGCGGCATCGAACGGGTATTGCTGTAGCGGGAGACTCGTCGTCGGGTGGATGCGTTTCGCGTATCCACCCGACGGCCCCGCTGATGTCGGCGTAGGTCAAATGAGCGCGGCGCATGTTACGCCGCAGCCTGACGAAACGATCGCCCTGTCAGCGCTTTGCGCGCTCGGCGATCAGCTCGGCGTAGCGGCGGCGGTCGGCCGCGTAGCGCGCCTGGATGGATTCCTTCTCGGCCTGCTTGGCTTCAAGCAGCCGCTGGTAGGAGCGCAATTCGCTTTCGACGGCGCGCATCGAACGGCGCAAAGGCTCGATGTCCTGGTCGACGGGCAGCGTCGCCATTTCTTCCTGGAGCGCCTGCTGCTCGGCCATCAGGCCGCGGCGACGCTCGTGGATGTCGGCGATGCTGCGATCGACATCCTCGAGCGCACGCATCTCGCGCACGTCGATGTCATTGAGTCCGCGATAGGTTTCGAGCAGCGCGTTGTCCATGTTGCGCTGCTGGCGCTCCAGCGCCTCTTCGCGTGCACGGCGGCGATTCTCCGCGTCGAGCTTGGCCTGCTCCTCCGCGGTCAGCGGCGCGGCGACACGACGCACGACCAACCCGCGCGGCGAGATTTCGCGATAGGCCCGTCCGTAGCATGCGGGCGGAAGCGTGTCGGCGCAGATGGACTGGTCCTGCAAGTCCTCGCAGCAGTAAATGGTGCGACCGGACTGCGCCTCCGCCGATGCAGGCATCAGCGTGGCAGCGACGGCAATCGTCAGGCTAGGCAGCCAGATCCACGCCATATCGCTCCCTGTATGCTCGGACTGCCTCGAGATTGGCGACGAGTTCGGCGTGACCGGACAGATAGCCGATCAAGTCCTCGAGGGTCGCGACCGCGATGACAGGGATGCCGAACTGCTCGCGCACCTCCTGCACCGCCGACTTGTCGCCGGCGCCACGCTCCATTCGGTCGAGCGCGATGACCACACCGGCCGGCTCGGCGCCGTTGGCGCGGATGATGTCGACGGATTCGCGAACCGAAGTGCCGGCCGAGATCACGTCGTCGAGAATCAGCACGCGCCCGGCCAGCGGCGCGCCGATCAGTGTGCCGCCCTCACCATGATCCTTGGCTTCCTTGCGGTTGAACGCGAAGGGTAGGTTCGAGCCGGCCTCGGCGAGCCGCATCGACACCCCCGCGACCAGCGGAATACCCTTGTAGGCGGGACCGAACAGCATGTCGCAAGGCACGCAGGAGGCACGAATGGCATCGGCGTAAAAGCCGCAGAGCGCGCGGAACGATGCGCCGTCGTCGAACAGACCGGCATTGAAGAAATACGGGGAGGTTCGGCCGGCCTTGGTGACGAAGGAACCGAAACGCAGCACGCCCTTGTCGCAGGCGAGCGCGATGAAATCGCGGCTAGAATCCATGTCCAGCAGACCAGAGGAGACAATCGACAGCATGTTACGCGTCATCACAGCCAACCTCAACGGCATCCGTTCAGCCTCCCGCAAGGGCTTCTTCGAGTGGCTCCCCAAGCAGGATGCCGACTTCGTGTGCCTGCAGGAACTCAAGGCCCAGACCGCCGACATGACGGCCGAAATGCTCAATCCGTCCGGATACTACGGTTATTTTCATTACGCGGAGAAGAAGGGCTACAGCGGCGTGGGCATTTATTCACGGCGCCAGCCCGATCAGGTCATCGAGGGTCTGGGCGAACCCGAGTTCGACGCCGAGGGCCGCTACATCGAACTGGTGTTTGGCACGCTCTCGGTGATTTCCGTCTACGTCCCGTCAGGCTCCAGCGGCGAGCTTCGTCAGGAGGTCAAGTACCGCTTCATGGACCGCTTCTTCCGGCATCTGGCGGCGCTCGTCGCAAGCGGTCGTGAAGTGGTGTTGTGCGGCGACTGGAACATCGCCCACAAGGAGATCGACCTCAAGAACTGGCGCTCCAATCGGAAGAACTCCGGCTTCCTGCCTGAGGAGCGCGCCTGGCTCACACGGGTATTCGACGAACTGGGCTGGATCGATGTCTATCGCCGCCTGCACCCGGACACCACCGGCGAGGCCTATACATGGTGGTCCAACCGCGGCCAGGCCTGGGCCAACAACGTCGGATGGCGGCTGGACTACCAGATCGCCACCCCCGCACTCGCTGCCACGGCGCAAACAGCCGCCATCTACAAGGACGAGCGCTTCTCCGACCACGCACCACTGACCATCGACTACGCCTTCGGCGAGTAAGGTTCACGGCCGTAAACGAAAAAAGCCGCGCCCTAAGGCGCGGCTTCTACATTGCCGGAAGACCGATCAGGCGGCCTTCTTGCGGTTGGCCTCGAGCCAGCCGTCGACCGTCGTCACGATCTCGTCCACGGCGGCGTTCTTCATGCCTTTCTGGGCGGCCAGCAGTTGCACGACACGGTCGACGCGCTCGATGTTGGTCGCACCGGCGGCCAGCGCACGGGCGGCCGACGACGGGCTGCCCAGCGACTGGGCGGCGTCGGCGTACTTCTGGAACGGCACCAGGTCGTTGCGGTCGGCGCCCAGCGCCACGCACACGTCCATGACCCACTCGTAGATCGCACGCGAGGCTTCGATGTCGCCATGCACGGCTTCCTTGATCGGGCGGACACCGTCCTTCATCACGCAGCGATAGTTGCCAGCCAGCAGCATCGCCCACTTGGCGAGCGGCACGTAGATCGACTCATGCGCCTTGAGCTTGACCGGCAGCTCGAGCTTCTCGCCGTCGACTTCGAAGCGCGCGGCGGCGATGTCCGCATCCAGGTCACGGATGATCTGGGTGTGCGCGTCGTTCTCGAACGGCGCGCACTTGAAGTTGGTCGGCAGGCGAACCTGGAGCACGTTGACCTTCTCTTCGGGCGGACGGAAAGCCTGCGGATCCGGGCTGCACAGCGTCATCAGCTTGGGATCGACTGCGTCCCACACGGTCGAGTCGGCGTAGCAGTCACGCAGCAGGTTGGCGTCGATGCCCGGGATACGGGCAACGAACGGCAGCGGCGGCATGTTCATGATGGACATGCACGGCACGCCGGCCTTGGCGACCGCGGCGAGCAGCTCGCGCACGCCCGGCGAACGGTACTGCGGCTCCTGCATGGCCAGACCGACCAGATCGTAGTCAGCCGGGTTGATCGCGCTGGGAACGTCCGCCGTGACCGAGCCCGACAGATTCTTGGTGTTGACCTCAACCAGGCCTTCGCGACCACGCACCGGCATGCGCACGATGCAGCCTTCGGCGTTGATCAGCTCGGCCTCGGCCGGCAGGCACACCAGCTTGACCGAATGACCGGCCATGGCCATTTTCATGCCCAGCAGGGAGCCGTAGGACGCCCCCAGGATCAGCACATTGTATTTCTTGCTCATGAGATGACTACTCCTCTAAGGTGACAAACGAAAAAACGAAATGGAAACTCGCAAGGTCCCGCCGGCAAGCCCTGCCAGGCACGACCATCTGGAACCGGACCGGGCACACGACAGGGGATGTTCGTCGGTGCCACACGGTGCGGCTGCGCCCTCGCGGGCGCCGTGGATTCTCGTAAAAACCCCGATTGCTGTTCAGGCGCCCGTGAAGTATGGACGCAGTCGAGGCCATGGTACTGTGATTTTTCCGCCCGGCCAAGGGAACCGATCACTTTGGATCGAAGTCGTTACACCTTCGACCTCCGCAATCATGCTCGGCACGCCGCTCGCCGCGCCACGGTTAGAATGGGCCGAACGCCACGCGGAGCCCCTGCATGAATCTGGACGAAATCCGGCGCATCCGCGACGAGGCCGATTGCCTCGCCGATGCCGCCGCCGTCGAAGCCGCCCTGGAACGTCTCGCCCAAGAGATCACCGCGGCCGTGGGTGACGCCAACCCGATCGTTTTCGTCGTCATGAACGGCGGCGTGATCTTCTCCGGCCGTCTGCTGCCGCGTCTGCCCTTTCCGCTCGAGACCAGCTATCTGCACGCCACCCGCTACGGCGACCGCACGCGCGGCGAGCGCCTGCACTGGCGCGCCGAGCCGGCCCAGGCGGTGGCCGGGCGCACCGTGCTGGTGCTCGACGACATTCTCGACGAAGGCCACACGCTCGACGCCATCGTGAACCACCTCGACGAACACGGTGCGGAGCAGGTGTTCACCGCCGTGCTGGTCGACAAGAACCACGACCGCAAGGCCCACCCCGGCATGCGCGCACACTTCACCGGCCTGGACGTGGCCGACCGTTTCCTGTTCGGTTGCGGCATGGACTACAAGGGCTACTGGCGCAACGCGCCCGGCATCTACGCGGTGCGCGGCCTGTAGGCTGTGCACCGGAACTCCCGTCACACTCGCACCAGGAGCAATCTCATGGTCATCACCTTCAAATCCCGCGCCGCCGCCGACGTCATCATGCTCGGCGACCACGCCCGCCCCCTGCTCAAGATCCTCGGCAAGGATCCTGACGCGCGCCAGGGCATCGTCACCGTCGAACAGTTGCCGGACGCCATCGCCGCCCTGCAGGCCGCCATCGAAGCCGATCGCGAACGCGACCGCCAGCGCCAGGACGAGCCCGAGGACGAGGACGAACCGCCTCCGACCGGCATCGGCGCCGCCGTCAGCCTGCACCAGCGCGGCTGGCCGTTGCTCGAGATGATGACCCTCTCGCTCGCCGAGCAGAAGCCGGTCATCTGGGAAAGTTGAGCCGCGCCGGCCGATGAACCGCACCGAGCGGCTCTATCGCATCGACCAGCTCATCTCTGAACACGGCGTCGTCAGCCGTCAGAGCCTGCTCGACGAACTCGAGGTCTCGCTCGCCACGCTCAAGCGTGATCTCGAGTACCTGCGCGAGCGCCTCAACGCACCCATCGTCTGGGATCGCGACGCCGGCGGATACCGCTTCGCGCGCGGCCCGCAGGTCGGCGCGCAGTACGAACTGCCCGGCCTGTGGTTCTCCGACCGCGAGATCCACGCGCTGCTCACCATGCAGCACCTGCTCGCCAACCTCGACCCCGGCGGCATCCTCGCACCCCACGTGCAGCCGCTGATGGCACGCCTCAACGCCCTGCTCGGCACCGCCGACGACGCCGCCGAGGAAGTGCGCCGCCGCGTGCTCATCGTCGGCATCGGCAAGCGCACAATGAAGCTCGACCACTTCGAGCACATCGGCTCCGCCCTGTTGCGCCGCAAGCGCCTTTCCATGCGCTACTACGCCCGCGGCACCGACGAAGAGACCGAACGCGAGATCTCCCCGCAACGCCTCGTCCACTACCGCGAGAACTGGTATCTCGACGCCTGGTGCCACCTGCGCCGCGACGTGCGCAACTTCGCCGTCGACAGCATCCGCCAGGTGCGCGTACTCGAACGCCCCGCCCGCGAAGTCTCCGGCAAGACGCTGGACACCGTCCTCGGCCCCGGCTACGGCATCTTCAGTGGCCGCAAGCTGCAGATCGCCACGCTGCGCTTCACCCCCGAACGCGCCCGCTGGGTCGCCGCCGAGCACTGGCACCCCAAACAGCGCGGCCACTTCGACGAGCACGGCCACTACCTCCTCGAATTCCCCTACGCCGACCACCGCGAACTGCTCATGGACATCCTCAAGCACGGACGGCATTGCGAGGTGGTGGGGCCGGAGGAGTTACGGGACGCGGTGCTGGGCGAAGTCTTCGCGATGCAGCGCGGATACGCCGGCTGATCGCGCAGCCTCCTTCGACCCTCGTCGTGGTCGGCTCCGGCCTTCGTCCCGTCGCGCACGCCGTCGGCCACATCGCCCCTTGCCATCATGGACCCTTCCGATGTACGGTATCCAACCGTACATCGGATTACCTCATGAACACCGTCACCGACCGCCTCGACCTGCGCCTGAGCATCGAAGACAAGGACCGCCTGCGCCACGCCGCCACGCTCAACGGCATGCCGCTGGCCGCCTTCGTGCGGGAGGCCGCCCTGCGCGAGGCCGACGCGATCATCGCCCATCCCCCGCAAACCCGGCACGTCGCGCTCGCCGAGCGCATGCGCGGTCGAGCCACCGCGCGCCTGAGCACCGACGAGATCATGCAACTCACCCGCAGCGCATGAACCGCATACTGGTCGACGCCAACGTCCTGCTCGACGTGCTGACGGACGACCCGCACTGGTACGCTTGGTCGGCGACGCAACTCGACGCGTGTGTTGCCGAGGCCGAACTGTGCATCAACCCGATCATCTACGCCGAGGTCTCGATCGGCTTCGAGCGTATCGAAGAACTCGAGGCGGCCATCCCGCCCGACACATTCACGCGCATCGGACTGCCCTGGGAAGCCGGCTTTCTCGCCGGCAAAGCCTTCCTGCAGTATCGCCGCGGCAGCGGCAGTCGGACTTCGCCCCTGCCCGACTTCTACATCGGCGCCCACGCCGCCATCGACGGCATGACCTTGCTTACGCGCGATGCGAAACGCTACCGCAGCTACTATCCGAAGCTCGAACTGATCTGTCCTTGAGCGGACGGACCGGCGAACACGGCTTCGCAGAAAGCCGTGCGTCAAGACTTCGCAACCATGCAGTTGCTGCCTCAAGTGGAAAATGATTGGTGTAGCTCATCTCTTGAGCCCCACCTAGGCCAAGATCGGCCACAACCGACATCGCCCGAAGGAGGCGCGCATGGAGATCTTGTCACCCAGCGACCTGAAAACGATCCTTCACTCAAAGCGTGCGAATCTTTACTACCTGGAGCACTGCAGGGTTCTGGTGAACGGCGGTCGCGTCGAATACGTCACTGATCAAGGCAAGCAGTCGCTCTACTGGAACATCCCGATCGCCAACACCACCACGCTGCTGCTAGGCACAGGAACCTCGATCACTCAGGCTGCGATGCGGGAACTCGCCAAGTCCGGCGTACTCGTGGGTTTCTGCGGCGGGGGCGGGACACCGCTTTTCACTGCGAATGAGGTCGACTTCGACGTCGCGTGGTTTTCACCGCAAAGTGAGTACCGCCCGACCGAGTACCTGCAGTCCTGGGTTCGCTTTTGGTTTGATGACACCCTACGACTGAGTGCCGCCAAGACCATTCAGCAGACGCGGCTTGCACGCATCTCCGAGCACTGGATCAACAATCGCGCACTTTCCGAAGCGAGTTTTGCTGTACCCCGTGAGCATCTGGCGGCGGTACTGGACGCGTCTCGGCAAGCGATACTCGTCGCGCCCGACAACACCGCCCTACTTACCGAGGAAGCGCGCCTTACCAAAACTTTGTTCAAACTCGCCTGCGACGCCACCGACTACGGCGAGTTCTCCCGTGCCAAGGGCGGCAGTGGCGGCGACCCAGCCAACCGATTCCTCGACCACGGCAACTACCTTGCCTACGGGCTGGGCGCCACCGCCACCTGGGTGCTCGGTCTGCCGCACGGGCTGGCGGTGCTGCACGGCAAGACGCGCCGCGGCGGCCTCGTGTTCGATGTCGCCGACCTGGTCAAGGACGCAGTGATACTGCCGCAGGCCTTCGTCTCGGCGATGCGCGGCGACAGCGAACAAGAGTTTCGAGACAACTGCATCGAGACCCTGGTCCAAACCGAATCGCTGGACTTCATGATCGACACCCTCAAGGCCATCGCCACCGAAACGGGGAAGCACGCCGCATGAACGTGGTGCTCATCTCCCAATGCAGCAAGAACGCGCTCACCGAAACCCGGCGCATCCTCGACCAATTCGCCGAACGCCGTGGTGATCGTACGTGGCAGACACCCATCACCCAGGCCGGTCTGGACACCCTCCACCGACTGTTACGCAAAACCGCGCGTAAGAATACCGCCGTGGCCTGCCACTGGATTCGTAGCAAGGACCACAGCGAGTTGCTGTGGATCGTCGGCGATGCGCGGCAGTTCAACGAACGGGGCGCGACGCCGACCAACATGACGCGGCGCAACGTGTTACGCGCCGAGTCAGAGAACGACTGGCACAGCCTCACCCTCATCCACTTGCTGGCGTCGCTCGCGGCGCTACTGCACGACCTTGGCAAGGCCTGCCTCGCGTTTCAGCAAAGACTCACCGCGAAGGGACCGGTAGTACGCAACCTGTATCGCCACGAGTGGGTATCGCTGCGCCTGTTCCAGGCCTTCGTCGGCAATAGCGCCGACGGCGAATGGCTAGAACGCCTTGCCACCCCTTCGTCGGACGATGATCAAAGCTGGACCGCCCAACTGCTGCGTGACGGACTCGACGCCGCGGCGCAAAGCAACAAACCATTCGCAGTTCTTCCGCCCTTGGCTCAGGTGGTCGCCTGGCTGGTACTGACCCATCACCGCCTACCGGTCATGCCGACCAGGGACGACTCCGGGCACTGGCAGTGGCTGGGCGCGCGCGTGAGAAACCTGCATGCCGCGCAACTGGACCGGCTACTGGAACAGGTAACGGCGGACTGGAACGAACTGGCGGACAGCAAGGACCGCACAGCAATCGAACCGTACTGGACGTTCCCGCACGGCCTTCCAGTCACGACCGATGCCTGGCGCAAGCGCAGCGCACGCGTGGCGCGCCGGCTGCTGGCAATCGTACAAAGCGCGGATGTGCGGGACTGGCTAGACGATCCCTACGTGATGCACCTCGGCCGTCTCGGCTTGATGTTGGCGGATCACCACTACTCCAGCCTTACCGACCCAGCCGCGCGCAGCGACCTCAACCCGGCCTATCCGCTGTTCGCCAATACCGACCGCAAAACCGGCAAGTTCAATCAAACGCTGGATGAACACCTGCTCGGCGTCGCCCGGCATGCCGGCATGGTCGCCCACGCGCTACCCGGTTTCGAGCATCACCTGCCACGACTGGTCCGCCACAAAGGCTTGCGCAAGCGCAGCGCCGACGCCCGTTTCCGCTGGCAGGACCGCGCCGCCGATCTCGCCGGGACAATGCGCGAACCCGCCGCACGCCACGGCGCATTCATCGTCAACATGGCCTCCACCGGCTGCGGCAAGACGCTGGCCAACGCCCGTATCATGAACGCGCTGGCCGACCCGTCCCGCGGGCTGCGCTGCGCCTTCGCGCTTGGCCTGCGCACTCTCACGCTGCAGACTGGTCGCGCCTTCCGCGACGAACTCCAGCTGTCGGACGATGCGCTGGCGATCCGCGTCGGGGGTGCCGCCAACCGCGAACTGTTTGAGCACTACGAACAACTCGCAGAGCAGAGCGGATCGGCTTCCACCCAGGCCTTGCTGCCCGAGGACGCGGGCGTGGTGTTCGAGGGCAACACCGTCCATCCCTTGCTGCAGCGCCTGTCTCACGACCCGCGCATCCATGCCCTGATCGCCGCCCCGTTGCTCGTGTGCACCATTGACCACCTCACCCCGGCCACCGAAAGCCAGCGCGGCGGCGGCCAGATCGCGCCGATGCTGCGCCTGATGAGTGGCGACCTGGTGCTGGACGAGCCCGACGACTTCGACATCGACGACCTGCCCGCGCTATCCCGCTTGGTGCATTGGGCCGGCCTGCTCGGCAGCCGCGTGCTGCTGTCCTCCGCCACCCTGCCGCCGGCACTGGTGCAAGGGCTTTTCGAAGCCTATCTCGACGGACGGCGCTGGTTCCAACGCAATCGCGGCGAACGGCCCGGCGCAGCCCCCGAGGTGTGCTGCATGTGGGTGGATGAGTTCGACCAGACCCGGCACGACTGTGGCGAGGGCGACGCATTCGCCACGCAACAGCTGGCGTTCGCCCAGCGCCGCCATGCACACCTCGCCAAGGAGGCCGCGCGACGACGTGCCGAACTGCTGCCGCTTCTGCTCACTGGCAAGGCGCACGAGGTGCTGCGTCCCGCCCTGGCTGCAACCCTGCGCGAAGCGGCCTTGAGCCTGCACGCCGCGCATCACGCGATCGACCCCCAGTCCGGCAAGCGCATCAGCTTCGGCCTGATCCGCATGGCCAACATCGACCCGCTGGTCGACGTAGCGCTGGCCCTCTACGCCCTCGGCGCACCTCACGACACCCGGATACACCTTTGCACGTATCACTCGCAGTATCCGCTGCTGATCCGCTCGGCCATCGAACAACGCCTGGACGCCGCGCTCAACCGCCGCACACCTGACGCCGTCTTCGCGCTGCCGGAAATCCGCAGTCGGCTCGACGCCAACCCGGAAGCCGACCACCTCTTCATCGTGCTCGGCAGTCCGGTTACCGAAGTCGGACGCGACCACGATTACGACTGGGCCGTGGTCGAACCCTCCTCGATGCGCTCACTGATCCAGCTCGCCGGCCGCATCCGCCGCCACCGCCCGGGCGCGGTAGGCACGTCCAACCTGATGGTGCTGGAAAGCAACCTGCGTCATTTCGAGCACCCCGGCGAACCCGCCTACTGCAAGCCCGGCTTCGAGACGCACGAACCCCGCTTCAGGCTGCAGTCCCACCGGCTCACGGACCTGCTCGAAGCGGAACAACGCGAAGTCATCGACGCACGCCCGCGCATCCTGCCCAAACCGGACGAAGCGCTACGGCCAGCGGCGAGACTGGTGGACCTCGAACACGCCCGTATCGAGTACCAGATGCGCCCGCAAACCGGCGAGGCCGAACTCAGCGACTATCAACGACGCAAGGGCGCCCGCCCCGCTCCACCGATCAATGCCACCACTCACTGGCTGCGGCCCGGCGTTTCACTGACGGCGGTTCTACCCCAGCAACAGCCATTCCGCTATGACCCCAAACCCAAGGTGGACGTCGTCCTGCTGCCCGACGAGGAAGGCGAAGACTACGCGCTCCACCGCGTCGCACCAGGGGAGGAGCGCTATCGCAAGCTGTACGCAAGGATCGAGGACGGCCTGAACCACCGCATTGCGGAAGAACTGGTAACTGGCACGCGCATAACGCCGTGGGGCGTTACCGACTACATGACGGAACTGGCCGCGCTGGCCGAGGAGCGGGACATGACGCTGGAAGCATGCGCCGTGCGCTACGGCACGGTGACGCTTCCCGAAAACCCGCAGGGCTGGCGGTTTCATTCAGCACTGGGGTTTACGAGGAATCGTTGATGGGTGGCGAAACGGTTGATTCGCCGTTGGAAACGGCACAGCAGAGCCGCCTACTGCTACACCGATCCGAACATCCGTGGGTTTCTTACCTTGCGGCAATGAGCAAGATCGCAGATCACCTATCGAACGGATGCTGTAGCAGCGAGGACTTCATACGAATGCTGCCTAGACGGCAGTAGAGCCTTAAGTAGAAGGCTGAAACACATATTTCTTAGCTACCTGATTCGGCAGTATGTAGAGAATAGCTCATTCACAACCTGATCTCAGAGGTGCCTTGTAACTAGAGAGATAAAAAAACAAGCTTAAAGGATGGAACACATAGGATTTTACTTCCGGCTTTTTCGATCCTACTCTGCAAATGCCTACCCTGCCGAGAGAGCAGATGCCAGTCCGTTTCCCGGCAGGGGGCACGCAATGCCTTCGCAAGGCAACCACCTACGGGCAATGTCGCAGAAAGGAGGTTCGAGATGTGACCGACCATCGCATGATCAGAAGAGTCTGATCCGAGTTAGTCGATACGCCCCGGAGCACTACTCCGGGGATTCTACGTTCTTCTTACCTACGTGAGAATCCCATGCCTAGCACTTCCCCCGAACGCCGGGCCGCTTTCCGCAATGTCATCGAGCAATTCCTCAAGGAGCGCCTCGACGCCAAGCTGGACAAGCTCCCGCCCGACGAGCCGAAACGTGACGAGCTGATTGCTCAACACGCTCGCGAGACCTGGCTGGCCGACGCCGCACGGCGCGTGGCGCAGATCCAGATCGTCACCCACACCCTCAAGCCCATCCACCCCGACGCCCGCGGCACGAACCTCTTCCGCGCACCGCACGAATTGCCGACGCACAGGGAAGTCGGCAGCCACGTCCTGGGGCAGCACTTCAGCAGCGACGTGGTCGGCAACGCCGCCGCGCTGGACGTTTTCAAGCTGCTGAAACTGTCGGTGGACGGGCGCCCCCTGCTCGCCTGGATGCAGGACGGCAACCCCGACGTGCTCGCGGCGCTCAGTGGCGACGCCGATCAGGCAATCGAATGGCTGACCGCGTTCACCGGCATCACCGCCCCGCGCAGTGCCACGCCGAGTTCGCACGCCTTGGCCAAGCAGCTCTATTGGCTGGCTGGTGAAGACCCCGCCGACAACGCTCAGTATCACCTACTCGCCCCCCTGTATTCCAGCACGCTGGCCCACGCGGTCTTCCTGACCATCAACGAGGACCGCTTCGGCGAGGCCAGCAAGCTCGCGCGACAGGCACGCTACGCGCAACGCGACCACGACACCGGCTATCGCGAGTATCCCGATCTCGCCGTGCAGAAGTTCGGCGGCACTAAGCCGCAGAACATCAGCCAGTTGAACAGCGAACGCGGGGGCAACAATTACCTGCTGGCTTCGCGCCCGCCCAAATGGAAGACGCGTACGTTGAAGGCGCCGCTGTTCACCGACACGGTGTTTCCGCGATTCGGCAGGATTGCAGAGGTGCGAAACACGGTGCGCGCTCTGCGTGACTTCCTGGAGAGCGACCCGCCCTCCACCATGGAAACCCGCAACCGCCGGGACGCCCTGCTCGATCGGCTGATCGACGAACTGGTCGACTTCGCCCACCCCCTGCAAGCCACCCTGCTCACTGGTTGGACGCGCGATGCGGATTGCCGGCTGGTCGAGGCCGAACGGCTCTGGCTGGATCCCGGGCGCGCGGAAACCGACGCGGCTGACGCAGACTTTTGCGCAGCCTGGCAGCGCATGGACTGGCCCGCCGAGATCGGTCGCCGCTTTGGTAACTGGCTGAACCACGAACTCGGGCAGAGCTTGCCATTGGGCGATATCGAGGGCCGCCATTGGCGCGATGAGCTGCTACTCCACACGGCATGGGCTGGCAAATTGCACACGCTGCGGATTCAGGGCGATGCGCCGACCCACATCCCGGGCCGGGAGGCCGTGCAATGAACACCTTGCCCAACAGCAACGGCCTGCTGATCCTGCCTCGCCTGCGCGTGCAGAACGCCAACGCCATCTCCAGCCCACTGACCCACGGCTTCCCCTCAATGACTGCCTTTCTTGGCCTGATGTGGGCGCTTGCGCGCAAGCTGGAAGCGCACGATTTGCCGCTTGCGTTCGACAGTGTCGGCGTGATCTGTCATGACTTCGATGAACAGGCCACCGAGGGTGGCTATGTGAAGGCATTTCGTCTGACTCGAAACCCAGTGGACAAGGACGGAAGCAGCGCAGCCATCGTCGAAGAAGGCCGCATGCACATGGAGATCACCCTGATCTTCGGCATCAGCGGCGGTTTCGTCGAGCTTGATGAACAAGCGCACGACGCCATCGCACAGACCGTTGCCCTTGAGCTGGCCGGCATGCGCATCGCGGGCGGTAGCGTGCTGCCCAGCCGCGACTGGCGCAGTCGCCCGACACTCCTGCGCTTCGGCGACGATGCCGAGGACGTTCGCCGCCGCTTTCGCCATCTGCGCCGCCGCTGGCTGCCGGGCTTCGCGCTGGTGTGCCGGGACGATCTGCTGCATGCGCGCCTCGATCAGCTGCGCGAAGCCGCACCGGAGACCACCGCGCTGGATGCCCTGCTCGATCTGTCGCGCTTCAACTGGCGGCCGGTTCGGCCAGACGCTGAATCCGATGGCGCATCCGCCACAACGGCAAAGGTCGAGTGGAAGCACGAGTCACGACCGGGCTGGATCGTACCGATCCCGGTCGGCTTCGGCGCGCTGTCCGAGTTGGTGCCTGCGGGCGAAGTACAGAGCGCGCGCGACCGTGACACGCCTTTCCGTTTCGTCGAAAGCCTTTATTCCATCGGCCAGTGGATCAGCCCGCATCGGCTGGACAACGCCGAGCAATTCCTCTGGTACGCCAGCACCGACCCAGATGCCGGCCTGTACCGCTGCCGCAACGACTTCGCATCGTTGCAATCCGCCTGAACCGCCGAACCGCTATTTAAAGGAATCCAGATCATGACGCTCAAGACCGCTTCCGTACTCGCTTTCGAACGCAAACTCGATCCGTCCGACGCCCTGTTCTACGCCGGCAACTGGGATCAGCGCGACACTGCCGATGACTGGCAAGCCGTGCCGATCCGCGAGAAGTCCGTTCGCGGCACCATCTCCAACCGGCTGAAGGCCAAAGACCAGGACCCCGCCAAGCTCGACGCAGCAATCGAAAACCCCAATCTGCAGACGGTCGACGTAGCCACCCTGCCCAGTGACGCAGACACCCTGAAAGTCGTCTTCACGCTGCGCGTGCTAGGCGGCACCGGCAAACCGTCCGCGTGCAATGACGCGGACTACCTGAACAAGCTGCTCGACACCGTCCGCGGATACGTCGAGACCCAGGGCTTCAGCGAGCTCGGCCGGCGCTATGCATTCAACCTCGCCAACGGCCGCTTCCTTTGGCGCAACCGCATTGGGGCCGAGCAGGTGGAAGTGCGGGTCGCTCATCTGGTGGGCGGTGCGCCGCAGGAGACCTCGACCTTCGACGCCCTGGCGCTCCCGCTGCGCAGTTTCGATGCCCCCTCCGAAGCCGCTGGCGCGCTCGATGACCTCGCCCGCCTGATCACCGACGGCCTCGCCGGACAGCAACATGTGCTGCTGCAAGTCACGGCCTTCGTCCGCATCGGCGCCGGGCAGGAAGTCTTCCCCTCGCAGGAACTCATCCTCGACCGCGGTCGTGGGGACAAGAGCAAGACGCTCTACCATGTCAGCGACATCGCGGGGATCCACTCGCAGAAGATCGGCAACGCCCTTCGCACCATCGACACCTGGCACGAAGGCGCCGACGAAATAGGGCCGATCGCCGTCGAACCCTACGGCTCGGTCACCACCCAGGGGAAGGCCTACCGCCAGCCCAAGCAAAAGCTCGACTTCTACAATCTGCTCGACAACTGGATCATCAAGGACCAGACACCTTCCTTGGAGCAGCAGCACTTCGTGATTGCCACGCTCGTGCGCGGCGGAGTGTTCGGTGAGGCCGGCTGACCATGGACCACTACATCGATCTACAGCTGCGGCCCGATCCTGAACTGGCCGCCAACCACATCGTGAGTGCGGTATACACGCGCTTGCACCTTGCGCTGGCTCAGCTTCACAGCGACGACATCGGTGTGAGCTTTCCTGCCCACGACAATCTCAAGCCCACGCTGGGCGACCTCATGCGACTTCACGGCCCGATGAACTCGCTGGTCGGCCTGTTCGAGAGGCCCTGGCTCAAAGGCCTAGAGGATCATCTGCACCTCGGTACGATCGGTCTCGTTCCGCCAAACCCAGCCCATCGCGTCGTCGATCGCGTCCAGGTAAAAAGCAACGTCGAGCGGTTGCGCCGACGCGCGATGAAGCGTCATGGGCTGGACGCCGCGACTGCAGCGGAGCGCATTCCCGAATCATCCGAAGAACGCCTGCAACTTCCCTTCGTCCGACTCGGGAGCCGCAGTACTGGGCAAACCTCCTTCCCACTCTTCATCCGGCACGGCCCACTACGCCCCAACCCCGTTTCCGGACCCTTCAGCAGTTACGGCCTCAGTCGGGGCGCTACGATCCCCTGGTTTTGACCCTTTTTTCAAAGCCTGAGAGCACCCACTTAAAATCAATCACTTAGCGGCCACTCCTGGAAAAGGGAAGTGGCCGCTTTTTTCTACGACAACCTTATACAACAATCGGTTACGATCGATCAGATCTACTTCACTGCCGTACAGGCAGCTCAGAAATTTGTCTGCCGCCGACTCGAACACGTTGACCCCTTCACTGCCGTACAGGCAGCTCAGAAAATTAGCGGCGGCGCTCAGCGCCATTGGGTGTGCTTCACTGCCGTACAGGCAGCTCAGAAAATGCTGCAACGCGCACTCAATGCATTCAACGACTTCACTGCCGTACAGGCAGCTCAGAAAGCCGGCACCTACCAGCCCGGGCGCTCCATCTGCTTCACTGCCGTACAGGCAGCTCAGAAATCGCGCATCAACGAGCTGGCCGAAGACGTGCGCTTCACTGCCGTACAGGCAGCTCAGAAATGGGCGATGGCGCCGTCGCGCTGCTCGTCGGCCTTCACTGCCGTACAGGCAGCTCAGAAAAGATTGAAAGTTCGCTCAGTCATGATGGCCGTCTTCACTGCCGTACAGGCAGCTCAGAAAAGACGTCGTGTTGTCGTAGTCGATATCCTCGGACTTCACTGCCGTACAGGCAGCTCAGAAATTGGCGCGTGCTGTACCAGGAATAACCACAAGCTTCACTGCCGTACAGGCAGCTCAGAAATGAATATGCGGCCATCGCAGCCGCAGATATCACTTCACTGCCGTACAGGCAGCTCAGAAACGGCCGCCCGAAGAAGACGATCTTCCCCCCTCCTTCACTGCCGTACAGGCAGCTCAGAAATATGAGCGCCGCCGCGATGTCGTGACCCCGCTCTTCACTGCCGTACAGGCAGCTCAGAAAGTCGAGCGTGCTGTCGGCAGTGATCTGGTCAGCTTCACTGCCGTACAGGCAGCTCAGAAAGGCCCCGCCGACAATCAAGTCCTCTGCCGTCGCTTCACTGCCGTACAGGCAGCTCAGAAAATACCGAAAGCGGGGGCGTTCTCATGAACAGGCTTCACTGCCGTACAGGCAGCTCAGAAAACTCCGTGTTCGATCAAGTGCTGTCTGACAAGCTTCACTGCCGTACAGGCAGCTCAGAAACGATACAACGGTCGGAACCTGACCCTCCGTGCCTTCACTGCCGTACAGGCAGCTCAGAAAAGTGATGATGTCACCTTGCGTGGTCATTGGGTCTTCACTGCCGTACAGGCAGCTCAGAAATCGAGGCGTTTCGCTTCGGCCTCGCGCCGGGCCTTCACTGCCGTACAGGCAGCTCAGAAAAGCGCCGAACACTTGCCCAAGCGAACCAACGGCTTCACTGCCGTACAGGCAGCTCAGAAAATGCCCGGGCGAAACTGGATCTCGCGCGAACCCTTCACTGCCGTACAGGCAGCTCAGAAAGCAAGCGACGCGACGGCAGCGCGACGGGCATCCTTCACTGCCGTACAGGCAGCTCAGAAAATGACCTTGTAGATGCCATGCGTCGAGTAGATCTTCACTGCCGTACAGGCAGCTCAGAAAAGTCCATACTGCGCTTTATCGTAAGCAACTGCCTTCACTGCCGTACAGGCAGCTCAGAAATAGGAAAATCAGAAGCCTTTGCCATGAAGGTTCTTCACTGCCGTACAGGCAGCTCAGAAAACCAGGGGGCGGTGATGTGGCGGGCGAGCAGGCTTCACTGCCGTACAGGCAGCTCAGAAAGCTGCGGTGCAGCCCGGCTTGGTCGTGGCGATCTTCACTGCCGTACAGGCAGCTCAGAAATGATTACGTACCGCCTAGCCTGCGCGGTGGGTCTTCACTGCCGTACAGGCAGCTCAGAAAGTTGCGCAGGACCGGCTTCACGGCCTCGATCTCTTCACTGCCGTACAGGCAGCTCAGAAAATGCTGGCGCCGTGGTCGTAGGTGACGCGCACCTTCACTGCCGTACAGGCAGCTCAGAAAATGGACGCGCTGGCCCGCCTCTCGCCCGAGGTCTTCACTGCCGTACAGGCAGCTCAGAAACACGTAGGACTTGAGGATGGGCGAGCGTCCGACTTCACTGCCGTACAGGCAGCTCAGAAATGCGAAGCAGCGCGGAAGCTTTTCTGGCAAGGCTTCACTGCCGTACAGGCAGCTCAGAAAAGCAGCTCGGCCGCCCAGGTGGGGGTGAAGTACTTCACTGCCGTACAGGCAGCTCAGAAATCGTCTACCCTGGCGCAATCGGCCCGAGAGGCCTTCACTGCCGTACAGGCAGCTCAGAAATTGAGGCCCGCCGATAATGGCAACACCATTCCCTTCACTGCCGTACAGGCAGCTCAGAAACACGGATTTCCTGTCGGCAGTCCTTTCCTAATCTTCACTGCCGTACAGGCAGCTCAGAAATATTTGGCGCGACTGAAATCCCACCCCGGAGTCTTCACTGCCGTACAGGCAGCTCAGAAAGTATCTCGCGCCAGTTGATCGTGCGCGTGCGACTTCACTGCCGTACAGGCAGCTCAGAAATGTTCCGCATGCTGGTGCGCGACCGGCCTTCGCTTCACTGCCGTACAGGCAGCTCAGAAATCAACATTGCCGATGCGCTTCGTCAGCAGCAGCTTCACTGCCGTACAGGCAGCTCAGAAAGATGTATATGCCCTGCATCACGTCGGCAAGGCCTTCACTGCCGTACAGGCAGCTCAGAAAACGGCCGAAGAGAACGTCGAGAACTGCCGGCACTTCACTGCCGTACAGGCAGCTCAGAAAGACGTCGCTCGCATGCGCACGCTTAACACGCTCTTCACTGCCGTACAGGCAGCTCAGAAATAGGAAAATCAGAAGCCTTTGCCATGAAGGTTCTTCACTGCCGTACAGGCAGCTCAGAAAATCGGAATAGGTGCCGACGTTGGATGCAACGGCTTCACTGCCGTACAGGCAGCTCAGAAAATGACGTCCTCGCGCGACTGTATGAGCAATTCCTTCACTGCCGTACAGGCAGCTCAGAAATGGAAGGCTTGCCGGTGTGGGACGGCGAGGACCTTCACTGCCGTACAGGCAGCTCAGAAAAGGAGCTGATCGGGTGCAGCAGGGTGTTGAGGCTTCACTGCCGTACAGGCAGCTCAGAAATGGTCGGGGGTGGGAGTGGGTTCCGGGGGTTCCTTCACTGCCGTACAGGCAGCTCAGAAAAACGATTTTCACCAATGTTGGTAAAACACCACCTTCACTGCCGTACAGGCAGCTCAGAAAGCCGAGGGCCACGCGACCGATGCCGGCAACTCCTTCACTGCCGTACAGGCAGCTCAGAAAATCGAGATCAGGCGAATCCAGCGGGGCATCGCCTTCACTGCCGTACAGGCAGCTCAGAAATGTGCGACACCCGGCCTCTTTCCACTCATCGACTTCACTGCCGTACAGGCAGCTCAGAAAAGCCGCGTACTCGCCGCCGCCCGCGACGATGTCTTCACTGCCGTACAGGCAGCTCAGAAAATCTCGACAGACTGCTCGGGCGCGTCGTCGATCTTCACTGCCGCACAGGCAGCTCAGAAATGGGAGCGCGAGGCCAACGCGGTATTCACCGCCTTCACTGCCGTACAGGCAGCTCAGAAAAGAAGAGCGCGTCCGGGTCGCTCGAGTTGTCGCTTCACTGCCGTACAGGCAGCTCAGAAATCGGAGCACGAATGCAGCACGAGCAGCGCATCCTTCACTGCCGTACAGGCAGCTCAGAAACGGTCGCGCACCGCAAAGCCGACGCTCACCGCCTTCACTGCCGTACAGGCAGCTCAGAAATGGACGCCGTCCTGCGCGCAGCAGGCTCCGGGCTTCACTGCCGTACAGGCAGCTCAGAAAACCCTGCGATCCGCTCGCACGTTGAGCGAATCCTTCACTGCCGTACAGGCAGCTCAGAAAGGCACCGACCGCGACCAATACGCCGACGTACCCTTCACTGCCGTACAGGCAGCTCAGAAATCGTGCAGCTGCTGCAGGGGGGAGTGGCGGGCCTTCACTGCCGTACAGGCAGCTCAGAAATGCTTGGCATCACGCGTAGATGCATCCGACGGCTTCACTGCCGTACAGGCAGCTCAGAAAACAGCGCGTGATCGCCCGCGTAGCGCATGATCCTTCACTGCCGTACAGGCAGCTCAGAAAGCAGGCCGACCCCGCCCGGCACCGCATCACGCCTTCACTGCCGTACAGGCAGCTCAGAAAACCGTCCTCTCGAATCCGGTCCATCACGCGCTCTTCACTGCCGTACAGGCAGCTCAGAAAAGCGTGGCCGCCTTCCTCGAAGAGCTTGAGCCCTTCACTGCCGTACAGGCAGCTCAGAAACTGACCGCCGACAGCCTGGTTGCGCGCATGGCACTTCACTGCCGTACAGGCAGCTCAGAAATGGATGTGGCCGACGAGGGGCGCGACAAGAACCTTCACTGCCGTACAGGCAGCTCAGAAATCAGTATCTACAACGTCACGATCCGATGCACTCTTCACTGCCGTACAGGCAGCTCAGAAAAGCGCCGGCGAGGCCGCGCCGCTCGACGTGCACTTCACTGCCGTACAGGCAGCTCAGAAAATGACGCGGTCGATGCTCTCAGCGTCCTGTCGCCTTCACTGCCGTACAGACAGCTCAGAAATGCGGAGGTCGATCCCGGACCGGAGGCCAAGGCTTCACTGCCGTACAGGCAGCTCAGAAATTTTCAGGTTCGCACGCGGCGCGATCGTCTGGCTTCACTGCCGTACAGGCAGCTCAGAAATGTTTCACTTCGGCCCAGGCCTTATCGAGGTCCCTTCACTGCCGTACAGGCAGCTCAGAAAAACTTCTTCGTGCGCATCGACAAGCACGTGCTCTTCACTGCCGTACAGGCAGCTCAGAAAAAGCCATTGCCGCCTCGACCAGACATAAGTCGCTTCACTGCCGTACAGGCAGCTCAGAAAATCGAGCAAGCGCGCAGCTTCGTGGCCAACTTCTTCACTGCCGTACAGGCAGATCAGACAGTCGGTCTTTCAAAGGCGTGCCTCGCCGCATGATTCGTTCTATCGTTTGATTGCGAACCCCACCCGAATACGAACACATGAAGACCTTCACGACTCGTGACCTTCGTCGGCGCACCGGCGAACTGATCCACAACGCCGAAGCCGGCGAACTATCGGTCATTACCAAACACGGAACGCCGGTTTTCGTCGCTGTGCCCTTTGACGACACGCTGCTCAACAACGGCGTGTGTGTTGCGCTGACCGTTCACCTGTTCGCCGAGGAATTAGAGCGGGAACTGGCGGATTTCCGCTGACCGCCCTCATTGACGGTCCGATCGATTCCCGTATGGTTATGCCAAGTACAACCCCGAACCATTCGAGACCCTGATCGCTTGCGGGTGTAGGTGGCTGGTATGGGGTGTGTTGACCGACCGGGAGCCGAGCCATGCCTTTCCTCGATTCCATCGACGCCGCGCTGGCCGCGTTTGCCAGTTTCGTTTGGGGTACGCCGCTACTGGTGCTGCTGGTGGGCGGCGGCCTGTATCTGCTGATCTACTCGCGCGGGCGCCCCTACCGGCATCTGGGGCACAGCATCGATCTGCTGCGCGGGCGCTACGACGACCCGGACGACCCGGGGCAGGTGCCGCACAGGCAGGCGCTGTCTACGGCGCTGTCGGGCACGCTGGGGCTGGGCAACGTGGCGGGGGTGGCGATCGCGATCAGTACCGGCGGGCCGGGAGCGATCTTCTGGATGTGGATCACGGCGTTGGTGGGCGTGGCGACCAAGTTCTACACGGCCACGCTGTCGGTGATGTTTCGCGGCCAGGATTCGGCCGGGGAACTGCAGGGCGGGCCGATGTACGTGATTCGCGAGGGGCTGGGTCGCAAGTGGATGCCGCTGGCCGTGCTGTTCGCGGTGGCCGGCCTGTGCGGCCTGCTGCCGGTGTTCCAGGCGAACCAGGCGGTGCAGTTGCTGCGCGAATCCTTCGCGGTGCCGCTGGGCTGGGTCGGCGGCGGCGAGTCGCTGATCTTCGACGGCGCGGTGGGCATCGCGCTGGCGCTGGCCGCGGCGGTGGTGATTGCCGGGCGCATACAGCGCATCGGGCGTTTCACGCTGGGCATCGTCACCGCGATGGTGCTGTTCTATCTGGCCCTGACGCTGATCGTAATCGCCGCCTACTGGCAGGAGGTGCCGGCGGCGTTTGCGCTGATCTTCCGCGATGCGTTCAGCGGCGAGGCCGTGGCTGGCGGCGCGCTGGGCGGGATGATCGCCATCGGCATCAGCCGCGGGGCCTTTTCCAACGAGGCGGGCATCGGCACGGAGTCGCTGGCGCACGGCGCGGCGAAAACGCGCGAGCCGGTGCGCGAGGGCGTGGTGGCGATGCTCGGGCCCATCATCGACACGCTGGTGGTGTGCACGTGCACGGCGCTGGTGATTTTGCTGACCGGAGCGTGGATTGAGGCCGAGGGCATCGAAGGGGTGACGCTCACGGCCAACGCGTTCTCGACCGTGTTCGGCCACGCCGGGCCGCTGCTGTTGCTGCTGATGGTGCTGCCGCTGGCGTTCAGCACCATCGTCACCTTCTGGTACTACGGCATGAAGTGCTTCGTGTTCCTGTTCGGCGCACGCTGGCAATGGATCTTCACCACGCTCTATGTGGCCCAGATCATCATCGGCGCGGTGGCCGCGCTGGGGCCGATCAACAACCTGGTGATCGGCATGTATGCGGTGATGGCCGTGCCGACGATGATCTCTACGCTGCTGCTGGCCGGCCACGTCAACCGCGCAGCGCATGTGTATTTCACGCAGTCGCTGGATGACGGGAGCGGTCAAACGCCCCGCAACAATAAGCATTAAATAAAAATAAAACCTAAATTTTTTTCACAAAATTAAATTTGTGCTAGATTTTACGAAAGCAGCGAGTTGGGGGTGCGGAAGTGCTCGATTGTCCGGTGTGCGCAGGTAGGCTGGGGCCCGTCGAGCTCAGGTGCGGCGATTGCAATC
The DNA here is from genome assembly GCA_013911595.1 of Azoarcus sp. Lineage (GTDB taxonomy): Bacteria > Pseudomonadota > Gammaproteobacteria > Burkholderiales > Rhodocyclaceae > Pseudazoarcus. Next base: position 7,472 of record JACESY010000002.1, on the reverse strand, counting down.
TGGTGCTGCAAGGCAGCTTCACCCTCCCGCGCCTGGCGCGTCTACCGGCTGAAATGCGGGCACTGGGCGAGCAACTGATTCTGTGCGGCGGAAATCTCAAGCAACTGGCGACGCAGATCGGCATCAGCTACCCGACCCTGCGACGCCGGGTGGACCAGATGATCGCGGCACTTGAGCGCCTGAAGGCGGACGACGAGATCCGGATCAAGGAGATCCTGGAAAACGTCGAGAGCGGGCACCTTAAATCCGCAGAGGGAGTGCGCATGATCCGGGAGCTTCAAGATGAACTTTGATCGCAAGATCGACGACCTGCTCGCCAACGGTCGAATCAGCGCCGATCAGGCGCGGGTGCTCAGGGAAAGTCTTGGAAAGTCCACACCGGGTGCCGCTCCGCTTCACCTGCACCGCCACCTGCCTCCCGCGCTACCCATCGGCCTGGCAGGCGTCGCAGCCGTGGTTGCGATCGCGGTCTGGCTGGTCGCAGGGCAGGAGAGCGCAGAAGGCGTCCAGCAGGTTTCCGAAATGATGAATCAGACACAAGAGGTCGGCGGAATGAATAGATCGTTGGCAACGCTCCTGAGTCTTGCGCTGTTCGCGCTGCCGGTACTCGGATCGCTGATCTGGTTCGTCATCGGCTACAACGGCCTGGTGGATCGCGAGGAGGAGGTACTGGCCTCCTGGGCACAGGTCGAAAGCGGCTACCAGCGCCGCGGCGACCTCATCCCGAACCTTGTTGAAACGGTGAACGCCTATGCGGCGCACGAACGAGAAACCCTGGGCGAGCTCACCACCCTGCGCGCCCGCGCGACGCAACTTCAAGAGGAGCGCCAGCGGGTCGACGCGCTGTTCGAAGGGGCGGCGGCGCAGCTCGAGAATGAGCAGTTCATGCGGCAGCTGGCGCAGAATCACCAACAACTCGGGGCGCGGATACGCGAACTCGTCGTGAGCGTCGAGGACTACCCGGCCCTGCGCGCTTCCGATCAGTTCCTCGCCTTGCAGGCGCAACTGGAAGGCACGGAAAACCGCATCCATGTCGCCCGAACCCTGTTCAACGAAAGGGTCGGCACGTTCAACGCGGCGATCCGCCGCCTCCCGGGCAGCCTGATTGCCGGCGCGGGCAACTTCCACCGCAAGGCCTATTTCCGCGCCGAGGAAGGCCACGAAGACGTGGTGGACGTGGACTTCCGGCGCCCGGCCGCTGAATAGCGGTCATGGCGTTCCGGCTCGCATGGCTGTTGCTGCTGTCAGCCGTCGTGGCTGCGTCAGTCTGGATATTCGTGGAGCTGAGGGTATCGGCCAGCGGAAGCTGCCTGGAAGAGCGCCTTGTCTGCGACGAAAGCAAGATCTTCAGCACCGAGCAGTCGGACACGCTCAAGGCCTACCACGGCGCCCTTTTGCAGCGCTACGACATCGATTATCGAGTCACGGTGCGCGAGCATCCGGGCGAAGATATTGCCCTGGCCACCGCGGCGGCATTCCGCGACGGTGCGGTCGGAAGCCGGAGCAGCACCCGCAAGGGCTTCCTGCTCGTCATCGATCCCGCCGCACAGATGGTCCGGCTCGAGGTTTCGGCGGGGCTCGATGCGGTATATACCGATGCCTTCGTCGCCTATCTGCAACATCGTCAGATGGCCCCCTTCTTCCAGGAAAACCGGGTCGCCGACGGCATCCTGGCCACCACCGAGATGATCGTCACGCGCGCCCAGGACGCACGCAAGGGGCAGGCCTTCGTGCCTCCCGAACAATTGCCGGAGAACCTGGCGATCGGTGCCGGTGCGCAAAGCGCGATACGCATCGGCGGCGGTTACGAGCGGCCGCAAAACGGGAGCGACATGCCCGGGCCAAGCGCCGCCGCGTCGCCCCTCGAAACCGTAGCGCGCTATCACGAGGCACTGCGAGAAGGAAATGCCGCGCCCGACCTGCCCATCTACAGTCGCGCCAGCCGGGAACTGCGTGGATCCTGGACCGTCACCCCCGCGCAGATGAAGAACGAGTTGCGCGCCTACAGCACATGCACACTCGACCGGGTCGTCGAACTCGAAGAGGACCAACCGCTCGCAGTCGTACGCTACGGGGTCACGCAGCGCCAGTGCGCGCCGTACTTCCTGGTCTATGAAGACGATGCCTGGCGACTGGACTTCGTCACGATGATGCAGAGCCTGCGCTTCAACATCGACAATTTCTGGCGGATGGAGCCAGGCGCCCCATCTCCCTACGCAAAAGCGTTTTCGGACTGGCGTTTCGACGACAAGGGCTTTCCGCACCCGCCCGCCGAATGAAGTGCGATCCGGTCGCTCGGGGGCGCAAGCCGGCGGGACATCACGTACTCCAGGCGATTACCTCTTGAACGAATGACTTCGTCCGTCGCCGCAACCCTCAGCGGCTGGCGTTCATCTCGATCACATCGGCGCGCAGCACCGAGGTCTCGGCCAGCAGGTCGGCGATCTGCGGGCGGCTCTTGAGATAGTGCTCGGTCTTCTTGTGGGTCTCCAGCGCGGCGGGGCTGGTGTAGATCTCGTACAGGTAGAAGGTGTTGGGCTCTTCCTGCGCTTCGAGCACGTCGAAGGTCAGGCAGTCGGGCTCGTTGGCGACGGACGCTTTGGCGTTGGGCAGCATGGCCGCCAGATACGCGTCGCGCGCACCTTCCTTGACAACGTTCTTGACCAGAATGCAGTACATGGGCGGGCTCCTTGGATTGGCATCGGCGTTGGCGGCTGGCACCATAGCAGACTGCCTGCAAGCGAAGCAAAAATGGAGAAATCAAGATGGCAAACCGCCCCGCCCCGTTCAACGGCCTGCGCCACCTCGCGCTGGTCGTGCCCAACCTCGAGGAATGCGAGCGCTTCTACGTGGACATCATCGGCATGCAGCTCCTGCGCCGCGCCAGTGCCGACCTGGTGTATCTGACGCTGGGCAACGACAACCTGTCGCTGGGGCGCAACCGCGAAGGCGAGCGCAGCGGTGTGCAGTACCTGGACCACTTCGGCTTCATCGTCGACACCGTCGACCAGTTGCACGAGTGGTTCGACTTCATGAAGGCCTCAGGCGTCACCGTGCTCGACGAGCCGCATGACCACGGCGACGGCGCGCGCAGCTTCCACGTCACCGACCCGGCCGGCAATGTGATCCAGCCGATCTATCACCCGGCGATTTCGGGTCAGCGGTTCTCCGCACCGGGTCAGTAAGGCGGGGACACCCCCGCGCGCGTCACAGTACGAAGCGCTCGGCCGGCACCTCGGCCAGCGCGCGAAAGGCCGGGCGGGCGAAGTAATAGCCCTGGAACAGCTCGATACCCAAGGCGTGGAGCGCGGCATACTCCTCGCGCGTCTCGACGCCCTCGGCGATCACGCGAATGCCCAGATCCTTGCACACCGACAGGATGCCGCGACAGATCGCCGTGCGCGTGCGGTCGGCGTCGATGCCGCGGATCAGGCCCATGTCGAGCTTGACGATGTCGGTCTGGAAGTCGGCCAGCAGGCCCAGACCGGCGTAGCCGGCGCCGAAATCGTCGATCGCGGTACAGAAGCCGCGTTCCTTGTAGTGCTCGACGATTCCGCGCAGATGAAGCTGATCCTCGACGCGCTCGCCCTCGGTCACCTCGAAGATGATGCGGTCGATCGGGAAGCCCGACTCCTGTGCGGCAGCCAGCGTGGTGCGGATGCACAGTTCCGGCTTATAGACCGCGTTGGGCATGAAGTTGATGCTGAGCATCGTCGTCATGCCCAACTCCGCCGCCAGGCTGATGGCCTTGACGCGGCAGGTCTGGTCAAAGCGGTAACGGTTGGAATCATTGACGTGGGCGAAGACGGCGCCTGCGCCCTCGCCGCCGAGCCCCCGCACCAGCGCCTCGTGGGCGAAGATTTCGCCGCTGGAGGAATCTACGATGGGCTGGAAGGCCATCGTGAAATCGAAGTCGAGCCCGGCGCCGTTGCGACACTCGGAGCAGTTCAGGTTACGGAAGTCGCTGGGAGGATTTCTCATTCATCATTCCAGTCCGGCGCCGGCACGCCGGTCGTCGGTTGATACAGGGAACCATTAGAGCCGTTCCGGTCCGATACGACAAGCCCCCACGAATTCAGCCATGGGGCATTCAGGCAACACCCGCAAGGAGGCGGACGCCATGGAGACCAAACGCAAGAAGGGCAGGTTCCGCATCATCTGCGACGAGGTCAAGCTCCAGCAGACGCCGCACTGGGACATGGATTGCATGACCCGCGAGCAGCTCGACGAGGTGTTCGGTGTCGCCGACGACAAGACGCCTGAAGCCCCGCGACGCAAGCGCGGCCCGGACGACGCGGACGGCGATGGCGACTGAGTCCGTGCGCGCCGCGCTTGCCTGCGCAATCGCGCTGTGCGCAGCCAGTGCCGCGGCCGCGCCGCCGCTGGTGGCGGTGGACATCGGCCACACGCTCGACGCACCCGGGGCAATCTCGGCGCGCGGCAGATCCGAGCTGGAGTTCAACCACGACCTGGCCCGCGCATTGGTCAAGGCGCTCGAGGCACGCGACATCGACACCGTACTGGTCAATGCCGACGGGCGCATCGAGTCGCTTCCCGCGCGCCCGGCGAGTGCGCCGCACGCGGATTTTTTCATCTCCATCCACCACGACTCGACCGGCGCGCACGAACTCACCGACTGGGAATGGATGGGTACGCGCCAGACCTTCAACGACCGCTGGGCCGGGCATTCGCTGTTCGTCTCGCGCCGCAACCCGGATCTGGCGCTGAGCACGCTGTGCGGGCGCAGCATCGGCGCGCGCATGCAGCGCGCGGGCTTTGTGCCGACGCACAAAAATGGCCGAAAGCGTGGCTATGTGGACTTCCAACACGCGCTGCACAACTTCGACAATCTGATCGTGCTCTATCGCGCCGAGCAGGCCGCGCTGCTGTTCGAGGCCGGCGTGATCAAGCATCGCGACGAGGAACTGCTGTTGCGCGACGCGCGCTACCAGGCGCGCATGGCCGACGAGATCGCCACCGGGCTGGCCGCGTGCCTGAGCACGCGAAGCGACGACATCAATCCCGACGCGCGCTGACGAACACCGGCTCGGGTTCCAGCTCGACGCCGAATCGCGCAGCGACATCGGCGCGGATCGCCTCGGCCGCGCGACGCACGTCGGCACCGTTCGCGCCGCCGCGATTGACCAGCACCAGCGCCTGGCGCTCGAAGCAGCCCACCGGCCCGAGGTCGCGCCCCTTCCAGCCGCACTGGTCGATCAGCCAGCCGGCGGCGATCTTCGCCCCGCCCCCGGGCTGCGGATAGTGCGGCAGTGCAGGGTGGGCTGCCTGCAGGCGCGCGAGCATCGCATCGTCGATCCGCGGGTTCTTGAAGAAGCTGCCAGCGTTGCCGAGCACGGCCGGGTCGGGCAGCTTGCGGCGCCGGATCGCCACGACCGCGTCGGAGACATCGACGGGGGTGGGCGCATCGCCCCCGCGCGCGGCCAGCTCCGCCGCGACATCGGCGTAGTGCGTCACCGGCCGCCAGCGCCTGGGCAGCCGGAAGGTGACCGAGGCGATCAGCCAGCGACCGGCCTCGCCACGTTTGAACACGCTGTCGCGGTAGCCGAAGCCGCAGTCGGCCGCATCGAAGCGCCGCCGCGCCCCGTCGGCCAGCGACACCGCCTCGAGATGATCGAAGCGCGCATCCAGTTCCAGCCCGTAGGCGCCGATGTTCTGGATCGGCGCCGCGCCCACCGTGCCGGGAATCAGCGACAGGTTCTCCAGACCGCCCCAGCCCTGCTCCAGTGTCCAGCGCACGAAGTCGTGCCAGTTCTCGCCGCCGCCGGCACGCACATAGCGGAAGTCCTCGTCCTCGCCCGCGAGTTCGCGCCCGCGAATTGCGACTTGCAGCACCCAGCCGGGAAAGTCGCCGTCGACGACGATGTTGCTGCCGCCGCCGAGCACCAGGCGCGACGCATCGGCCCAGTCCGGCCGAGCGAGAAGCGCGGCGAGCTGTTCGGGGCGTTCGATCACGGCCAGATGCGCGGCGCGCCCCGGCAGGCCGAAGGTATTGAGCGCGGCCAGATCGGCCCGGTCGACGATGCGCGGCACATCAGTCGGCACGAGCCAGCTCCTCGCGGATCGGGAACATACGGTCATAGCCGAGATTGAAGACGAAGGCGTACGCGACATACGACAAGGCCAGGGCGATGTCGGCGATCAGCGCAGTGAGCCAGTCCATGCCCGTCCACCACATGATCAACGGCAGCGACAGGATCAGCAGACCGCCCTCGAAACCGAGCGCGTGCACGACGCGCAGGTGTAGCGGGCGCCGGTCTGCACGGCGACCGGCCAGCCGCGCCTCGCACCAGTCGAAGAGCGTGTTGTAACAGCCGTTCCACACTGCGGCGATGCCCGCGATGAGCACCAGCAGGCCGATCGAATCCTCCAACGGCACACCGGACAGCCACACGAACGGCGGCGTGATCAGCAGCAGGCCGCCGACTTCGAAGAGCAATACCTGGCGGACGCGATCCGGAAACGAACGCAGGGCGGGACGGGTTTTGTTCACTGCAGCAAAACTCTATAATCGGGGGTTGATCTTTCTGCGCACCGTGCGCTCAGCCCGCCGCTTCGATACGAGGTCCGGCGGGCGCGGACCGGGACCGCCCACAAGGCGTTCTGGCAACCTCTGCAAAGGCTAGCATGCTTCCTCACATCCTCCCCATCAGCTCGCTGATGCTCGGCACTGCCCTGCTGCTGCTCGGCAACGGCCTGATGTCCACCCTGCTCACGTTGCGCGGCAGCATCGAGGGCTTCGGTGACCAGATCCTGGGCCTGATGGGCTCGGCCTATTTCGTCGGCTTCCTGATCGGCACCTGGGTGGTGCCGCCGATGATCCGGCGCATCGGCCACATCCGCGCCTTCGCGTTCTACGCGTCGAGCATCGCCGCCGTGGTGCTGGTGCACGCGCTGATCGTGCATCCGGTGATCTGGCTGCTGCTGCGCCTGGCGACCGGCATTGCCCTGGTGGGCTTCTACACGGTGATCGAGAGCTGGCTCAACAGCCGCGCCGTACCCGAGCGCCGAGGCCAGGTGTTCGCCTTCTACATGTTCGTCAACATGAGCGCGCTGGCGCTGGCGCAGCAGTTGCTGCATCTGGCACCGCCGCAGGAGTTCACGCTGTTCGCGATCTCCGCCGTGCTGATCTGCCTGTCGGTGCTGCCGCTGTGTTCTACGCGCCAGCCGCAGCCCGAGATCCAGCCCCTGCCGCGTCTGACCATCGGCAAGCTGTGGGCGGCCGCACCTTCCTCGGTGGCGGCCTCGATCGTCTCTGGCCTGTCGATCGGCACGCTGTGGAGCATGGGGCCACTGTACGCGGCGCGCCTGGGGCTGGACGCAGGCGGCGTGGCGATGCTGATGACGGCCACGATCGCCGGCGGCGCGATCCTGCAACTGCCGCTGGGCCGCTATTCGGACCGCGGCGACCGCCGTCATGTGCTGGCCTTCGTGGCCTTCGGCGCGACCGCCGG